>NZ_JRNB01000001.1 GCF_000758885.1 Peptostreptococcus sp. MV1
GCTAAGCCTAGTCTTGACATATATTTCAGGTCAAGTTCTGATATTTTGGCAGGAATGACAAAAAAGTCTACAAATTGATATTGCAATTTTGGGTGAAAAAAATAAAAGTTTTTTTCAAAATATAGGCAATGATGATTTTTTCGTGCCAAACTACTATTTTAAAAAGAATTGGAACGAATTTTTTGTTTCTAACTGTTCTGCAGGAAAAAATGAGTTTTTTATAAAGAATAATGCTGATATTTATCCATGTCCTAATCTTTCAGACAGATCATTTTTACTAGGGAATATCTTAATAGATAAATTAAGTTCTATTGAATTTAATTTAGATTCAATAGATGATGTCTGTGCAATAAATAACAACAACTACTTCGATAGTTGTAAGTCTTGTCCTGTTAAAGAATTTTGTTGGACTTGTCCTGCATCTAAGTTAGAAATAAAAAGTACAAATACATTTGATGGTTTGTGTTCAAAAGTTAAGCCATTCTTAGTTAATTAAATTTGGAGGTAGGTATGAAATCTTTAAATAAATTATTATACAACCGAATTAAAAACAATAAAGTTTCATTAATTTGCTTATCAGTACTGTTTTTAACATTTTTTACTATTCTATTATTTAAATTTTCAATATTAGAAACACAGATAAATGATGTGATTCGTTTTAGGGGAAAAAGTAACTTTATACTATTGAATGTTGATAAAAGTACAATCAATAAACTTGAAAAGTCTAAAGATATCAAAAATATTTATTGTGAGAATATAGAAAAAGTTATCAAATATAACGAAAAAAATATTCAACTAAATTCATCAACAAAGAATATTTTAGATTTGTATAATTCTAGTATTTTAGAGGGTCATTTATATAATAAAGAGAATGAATTTGTTGCTGAAAAATGGGTCTGTGATTCTCTTGGTCTAAAAATTAATAATCACTATATTTTTAGAGATATCATTAATAACTTAAATATCGATATGAAATTAGTCGGTATATCAAGTAATATCACAGCCAATAAATTAAGAAATAACTATTTGTTTTATACAAAATCCAATAAAAATATTAATTGTTATAATTATATTCATTTGATTACATATAAATACAACTATTCATATTCTAATTTCTTGAACAAAACCTATGAATTAGAAAAGGATGCTGTAAAGATTAATTACGAGCTGAATGATCTTCTCACAAATAAATATCATTTGACTTTTTTAGATTTAAAATATTTATTAGTATTGGGTATATTTTTAACTATATTATTAGTTATACTTTATTTCATATACTATAATGATGATAAAAATTTCTTTTCAATTGCATATTTATTGGGGTGTAGTAAAAGAAAAATTGCAAGCATAATTTTATGTGAAAATATTATCATGATGGCGACTTCTTTAACTATAGGATATTTATCTTCATGTATACTTTTTTTCTTGATTAAAAATAAACTTTATATTTTTAATCAAGAACTTCTGAATAAAAATATAAGCCCTACTTATTGGAGTTATAAATTTATTTTACCTATTATCTTTTCTTTAATTATAGCTATTATCATATCATCATATAAATATTTTAAAATAAAACTGGGTGAAGATCATTCACTGAATAGAAAAGAAAAATATAGGAAACCTAAAACCTATACTTTGAATACGAATAAACCTGCATTACGTGAAGTTATATCCCTATATATAAAGAGTGATAAATTTATGTATATATTATTTGCATTTTTACAAATTATTTCTTCTATTGTTTTGATATCATTTTTGTATTATTCGAATTTGATGCAGTATCACAATAAAGAGTTAATTTCATCTTTTGAAGAAGGTTATAACTATGATGTAGCTATAGAACCAGTGGATATTAACTCTACTGGAATAAGCGAAATCGATTTGAAAAGAATACAAAACCTTAGAGACAGCAATAATAAATTAGTTTTTAAAGAAGTACTGGCCTCTGCTCAATTAATGGGACGTATTGAAATATCAAACACAAACTTAGATAATTTTACGATAAACCAATTAAATGGTAACTATAAAAATAGTTTAAGGGGTGCTGTTATTAAAGATGGAAATTCACTATATATTAAATCTTCGGTTTATGCATTTAATGATGAAATAATTAAAAATAATTATTCGAAGATAAAAGCGAAAAATGCTGCGCTACTATATTTGCCAGAAAGATTTAATGATTTGAAAAATAAAAAAAACATAACTTTTTTATATAATCAAGTTAAAGAACCCTATTCCGAAAACTATATATATGGTACTGAAAAACCAACAAAGCAACTGGATTTTGACGTGATACATCATACAAATAATTTAATGTATACTGGAAATTTTTACACTAAAAATGATTGCCCACAGATAATTTTAAATATACATGCATACAAAAAAATTTTTGGAGATATAAAATTTAACTCAATAAATTTAAATATTAACCCTCAATGCAATATAAATCAGGCTGTAGAAGACTTAAACACTATATTATCAAAATATAACTTCAATATAGTTAATAAATATGATGAAAGAGCGTTGATGTTGGATAGTTCAGAAATACACGAAAAGATCAATATATTTATTTCTATATGCATATATTTAATATTATTTATTATAGGTCTATCACTATACTTAAAGATATATAGAAAAATATATAGAAACTTGCAAATAGTGGAGTACCTTGGAATATCAAAAACAGCTATAAGAAGAATATTTATTGAAAAAACAATAACGTTATTAATGCTAATGACATTAATAATAGTATTATTTTCTCTACCAACAGAATGGTATATATATGAATATTTCAAGGCGAATGATTTCTACACCAAATATTTTGCATTTAATTTAAAGTATATTTGTTTTACGATAATATTAAATTATATTTTATGGTTAGTCGGATATTTATTATTTCTTCATTTTAATAAAGGAGTGAGATATGAAAATAGCGATTATAGATTCTGGAATTATTAAAAACCATGTATTTGAAAAGTCTATAAACAATTTTTGCCATTTATATATCAAGGACAACTATATATTTGAATCTAATGAAATTATAGATGATAATGGTCATGGTACGTTGTGTGCTTCAACTATATTGAAATATTGTCCTGATTCAATTTTTGACATTTATAAAATCTCTGATAAAGAGGGTAATTCTCACATTGAACAGCTAATATTAGCTTTGGAAAAAATACTTGAACAAAAAAAACCAAACTGATTAATATTAGCATGCCTTTTAAAAAGACAAAATTTCCATAAATGATTTTGAGTATATTCAATCTTTATTAAAAAATATAAAAAACAGAGGAACCATAATAATATCTTCAGTAGATAATGATTCATGGTCATCTTATCCTTCGTTGTTTAGCAATGTAGTTGGTGTTTATGGGAAAAGAAATATATTAAATGTAAATCGTTTTTTTACGTTGATTGTAATATTGAAACGTAATAGAGAATAATTTAGGAGGTTATTTTTATGAAAACACTAAAGATCAAGGATATAAAGAAGTATTATGGTAAAAATGACAATCTTGTAAAAGCTGTAGATGGTATATCAATAGATATAGAAAGTTCAAAGTTTACTGCAGTTATAGGGGCTAGTGGATCAGGTAAATCTACACTTTTGCATTGTATAGCAGGTCTAGATAGGCCTACCAGTGGCAATGTATTTTTAGACGATATAGACATTTATACTTTAAGTGATGTATACCTATCTAGGATAAGAAGAGAAGAGTTTGGATTTATTTTTCAGAGTTTTAACTTGATACCGGTTTTAAATGTATATGATAATATAATTCTACCAGTATCATTAGATGGGAAAAAGCCTGATGAAGAGTACATAAATAGGATTATAGAGAAGGTTGGCTTAGAAAGTCAATTAAAGAAGTTTCCTAATGAATTATCCGGTGGACAGCAACAGAGGGTTGCAATAGCACGTGCATTATCAAACAAGCCATCTGTGATATTTGCAGATGAGCCTACTGGAAATTTGGATAGTAAGACTACGCTTGAGGTTATGGACTTATTGAAATCTACTGTAAGAGACTTTAATAAGACACTTGTTATGATTACGCATAACAATGATATAGCCAATGAAGCTGATCGAGTAATTACTATTTGTGATGGTAAGGTAGTAGATGATGTCAAAAAATAATTTAAATAGATTTATAAGTTTTGTATATAAAAATAATAGAAAAAAATTTCTTCTATCTATTTTACTTGTTTTTATAGTTACCATAACAGATTTGGTTTTGCCATTGTTCGCTAAGAATATAATAGATAATGGAATAATAGGAAAAAATATTGAAGGTTTGTTTTTATTTTTATCTATGTTTATAATATTTTCAGCCGTATCTATACTTGTGGATATATGCTTGAAATATTTGTATTCTTTTATGAGGAACAATGTAGGTATAAAACTCAGATTACGAATTTTAAATCATATAATATATTTAGTCGTCTTAGTAAATATTTAGATAATAAGATTGTCATCATGATAGCTCATAGATTATCTACAATTAAAGATGCAGATGAAATATACGTTATGAATGAAGGTAAGATAGTTGAATATGGTAGTCATGATGAGTTGATTAATATAAATGGATTGTATAGGAAAATGTATGAAGAAAATTCGAATAATAGTTGAAAATAAATTGTATTAGTTGAGCTGCAAAGCGTGCGAAACAATAATCCACCCGCTATGCGGGTGCGCGACAGATGTTATACAAAAAAATCACCATTCCGTAGTATAATTGAATTGTTCAAGCTCAATAATACGAATAGAAAGTTGATTTTATGGCTAACAAAGCGAACAGCTTATCTCACACAAAATGGATGTACAAATTGATATTGCAATTTTGGAATTTTTATAAAATATTTACACAAATAGGTTTATTTATTCTAAAATTTGTCTATATACATATGTTGAATTACAAGAAAATCAGGAGGAAGAGATGAAAAAGGTAAATACAATAGAAATAAATATTGATGTTAAGAAAAATATATTTGAGGTAGATGAAAAGCATGAAACAGGTCCTATTGACTTGATAAGGATTTTGTCTATAATAGTGAGTGAGTATAACCTTATGTTGATGAATGATACAGATGAGATGGAAGCAGTTGATGTATTGGCAGGAAGATTTGACAAGGTTTTGGATAGGGTTACAGACCTAGGTAGGGTCAATCTAAAAATAGAAGCCTATCAGCCTAATACATTTATGACTGGTAAACAGATAATTTATGAAGTAGCATACAACAAAAATTTGAGTGGAGTAGATATGGTAAGCACTTTGATGGTAGTATTAGAATTCGTCAAGAATTCATTACTAGATTCTTTTGCCCTAAACTCAGACATTGATATGAAATCTAGGGCCAAGGGAGTAGCAGAACTAAACCAGTTTAGAAAGTCTTTAGAATATATCGAGGGCTTATCTGGCATACTTAGTTTAGCTGGATATGTTTACAAAAAAAGCAGGGAAGTTGATTCAAAATTCTCAGAAATGCTGGCAAATGATATAGACAAGTTATCTCATATAAGTGTAGAAATGCTAGATGATCTTTTAGAAAAGTCAAAAAATGTAAGTGATATAGATGAGAAGGAAGAGAATAGGTATGATGCCTTGATTGAATTTAAAAAGTCTCAGAATCAGGGCAGATTACATGTTTTAAATAAGGGTCATTCTCATGGACAAGGTTCTTGTTCTTGCGGTCACCATCATGATCACGACAACCATAGTCATAATAACTAATATTAAGGTCTATTTGGCCTAATAAAAGAATATATGAGAGGTAACAGGTATAACTAAAATGTGACCTGTTGCCTTTTTTCTATTTTTACATATTCTCCTAGTAAAAAATTAAACCACATTTTAATAGAGGACCGCCCAATATGCTTATTGGCAAGTATGGCTATGATTTGGGGTCTGTGGTATAATTATGTTTATATAATCAAGGAGGATAAATTATGAATTTAAAATATATATACCATAGTGGCTTCTTATTGGAGTTAGATAGTGCCTATATGCTCTTTGACTACTACATGGGTCAATTACCTGATATGGATAAGGATAAAAAATTATACGTCTTTGTTAGTCATAGTCATGGTGACCACTTCAATGAAGATATATTCCAACTATTTGAAGACCATAAGGATGTAGAATATATACTGTCAAGCGATGTGGTTCCCAAAAGACAGGAAGATGCCGATAGGTCCTATTCACTAGAGGCCAATATGGAGTACTATTTTGATGAATTGGGAGTTCAGACATACATGAGTACTGACCTAGGTTTGGCCTATATGATTTCCTACAAGGGAATGACTATCTACCATGCAGGAGACCTAAACTGGTGGACCTGGGTAGGTTTTGAGACAGAAGAAGAATTTGAAGAATTGACAAGAAACTTCAAAAAGGAAATAGACAAGATGGCTGGCATGGAAATTGACCTTGCCATGGTACCACTAGACCCTAGACAGGCAGAACGATTTGACTGGGGCATGAAGTACTTTATAGAAAAGACTAAACCTAGACACCTAGTTCCTATGCACTGTTGGAACAAGTTTGAGGTTATAGACAAGTTTAGAAATAAGCACAGTCAACTACTTACTGCTATCAACCTAGTGGATACGGACAAGATACCTATGGAGGGGATAGCCTTAGATTAATTAAGAAAGGAGCATATATGAAGCTTTGTGATTTTTTAGTGAATATTGGTCTGGACAACAAGAATATCTTGGAAGAATTTGACAAAACTGAAATAGAAAAATCTATACTAGATAAAGAAAGCCAAACCTGCCATATTTATCTGACTTCAGATGAAATCATACTAGAGGATAGGCTTGCCAGGTTGGAAAATAAGGTGAAAAACAAACTTTGCCCACCCTTAAATTCTGTAAAACTTGAATGTAGATTTACAGGTCTAGAAAAAAAATCCTTAAAAGATATAATGAAACGTTATTGGCCAAATATCAAAGAATTGATATATTCATGCATACCGCTTTTATTTGTACATGATGATTTAGAACATATGACCAGTGGAAATATTTTAAAAATTAAGGCTCCGGATGAATATATTCTTACTAGGCTGGTCGACAAGGAAATAGACAAAAAAATATGTGCTATTGTAAAAAGGCAGCTAAATAGAGATATAGAGGTTCTTTTTGAAGTAGCTAAAAAAAATCTTAACATAGACAAACTAGGTCACATAGAAAAAATAATTGATTCTAGGGATAGGGAAGTGGAGGACTATGTATCTAGGCTCCAAGTAGATAATTTTCCAGAACCGGAAAAAGAAGAAAAATACAAGTTAGACAGGGACTATATAGACCCCAATATGGTATATGGAGAAAATGTCATGGCAGACCTCGTCAAGATATACAGATTAAATGAGAACTCTCGTACTGTATGTATAGAGGGAGAGGTATTTAATACTGAAGAGGTGAGCTTGAGAAGTGGCAAAATTATGTATTCTATTTTTGTCACTGATACCACAGATGCCCTACTTTGTAAGCTACAACTAAACGATACCAACAAGGACCGTGTCATGGGGGCTACAAAGGTAGGATCATATATCAGGTTAAAGGGAGACATTATAATTAGTTCCTACACTGATGAAATAGAGATGACGGTAACAGGCATAAGGAGTCAGGAAAAAAAGCCTAGACTTGACGAGGCACCGGTTAAGAGGGTAGAACTACA
The DNA here is from genome assembly GCF_000758885.1 of Peptostreptococcus sp. MV1. Classification (GTDB taxonomy): domain Bacteria; phylum Bacillota; class Clostridia; order Peptostreptococcales; family Peptostreptococcaceae; genus Peptostreptococcus. Next base: position 7,683 of record NZ_JRNB01000001.1, read on the forward strand.
TGCCCATACCAAGATGTCCTCTATGGACTCAGTTGTACCAGTAAAAAAACTAATTGCCAGGGCCCTAGACTGGGGTCACAAGGCTATAGCAATTACAGACCATGGTATAGTTCAGGCCTTTCCAGATGCCATGAATGCATCAAAGGGCAAGGATATCAAGGTAATATACGGGGTTGAGGCCTATGTGGTTGATGACGACCTCGATATAGTTCAAAATCCAAATGACAGGGGCTTTGACCAGAGATTTGTAGTTTTTGATATAGAGACAACGGGATTTTCGGTTACAGGCGATAATATTACAGAAATAGGTGCAGTTTTATTAGAGGGTGGCAAGATAAAGGAGAGGTTTTCGACCTTTGTCAATCCAAGGATGGATATACCCTACCTTATACAGGAGCTAACAGGCATCACAAATGAGATGGTAGAAGATGCACCCTATATTGAGGAAGCTCTCAAAAAATTTATGGATTTTGCCAAGGATTCAATACTTGTAGCCCACAATGCTGACTTCGATACAGGCTTTATAGCCCAGAAGTGCAGTGAAGTTGGCCTGGACTACCAGCACGAAAAATTGGATACCCTGCTACTAGCCAGGGTCTTGATGACACATATGAAGAGGTTTACCCTTGATAGGTTGGCCAAGGACCTAGGGGTCAACCTAAGTGGCCACCATAGGGCAGTAAATGATGCCGAGGCAACTGCCCAGATATTCCTGAGATTTATCAGTATGATGAAGAAGGACGGGGTTGAAAAATTATCAGACATAAATAGGGTCTACGGTAAGATTGACCATACAAAGTTGAGGCCTAGCCATGCCACTATATACGCCAAGGACTATCAGGGATTAAGAAATCTCTATGAGCTTATTAGTGACTCTCATATAAACCATTTTTATAGGCAACCCCTTATGCTCAAGAGTATCATCAAGGAAAAGAGAGATGGCCTAATAATTGGAAGTGCCTGTTCAAGCGGAGAACTATTCAGTGCAGTTCAGAGGAACAAGAGCAGGCAGGAAATAGAAAAAATCCTAGAATTTTATGATTTTATAGAGATTATGCCCCTTGACAATATCAAGTACCTTGTAGAGTCAGGAGAAGTGAAAACCTACGAAGAGTTGAGAGATATAAACAAGAAGTTAGTGGACCTAGGTGACCAATCGGGCAAACCGGTAGTTGCCACTGGGGATGTACATACCCTAGAAGCATACGAAAGGGTCTATAGGAGTGTACTCAAGTATTCTCAAATTCCCAAATACAAGAAGGACATAGAATCTCTTCACTTTAGAACTACAGATGAAATGTTGGAGGAGTTCCAATACCTAGGGCCAGAGACTGCCTACAGGGTGGTAGTGGAGAATTCAAATTTAATAGCTGACATGATAGAGGATATAATTCCAATACCAGAAGAGACCTATCCACCTAGGATAGAGGGGTCAGAGGAAGAACTGAGGCAAATGTGCTTTGACAAGGCCAGAAAGATATATGGTGACCCCCTGCCAGAGATAGTGGAAAAGAGGTTAAATAGGGAGCTAAACTCAATCATCGGTAATGGATATGCCGTTATGTATATAATCGCCAATAAGCTGGTTGCCAAGTCCTTATCAGATGGATATTTGGTTGGTTCAAGAGGGTCTGTTGGTTCCTCATTTGCAGCTACTATGAGCGATATAACTGAGGTAAACCCCCTACCAGCCCACTATATTTGTCCAAATGAAGAATGTAAGCATTCAGAGTTTTTTGCCATAGGTGAGTACGGCTCTGGTATAGACCTACCAGATAAGAAATGCCCAATTTGTGGTAGCCAGATGATCAAGGAAGGTCAAGACATACCATTTGAAGTTTTCCTAGGCTTTGAAGGTGACAAGGAACCTGATATAGACCTTAACTTCTCAGGTACCTACCAGCCTGTCATACATAAGTACACAGAAGAGCTCTTCGGAGAGGGCTATACCTACAGGGCAGGTACGATTGGTACGGTCCAGGAAAAGACTGCCTTTGGTTATGTAAAGAACTTTTCTAGGGAAAACCACCTAGATCTTACAAATGCTGAAATGACTTGGTTGACCAAAGGATGTACAGAGGTAAAGAGGACATCGGGCCAGCACCCAGGAGGTGTAATGGTAATACCTGATTACAAGAACGTTCATGACTTTACGCCAGTACAGTATCCTGCCAATGACAAGTCATCAGGGGTAATTACGACCCACTTTGACTACCACTCAATCAGTGGTAGAATATTAAAGCTAGATATACTTGGACACGACGGTCCGACCATCATCAGGATGCTAGAGGATATGACTGGTATAAAGATAACTGATATACCACTTGATGATCCAGAGACAATGTCCCTATTTACATCTACCAAGGCCCTAGGCATTGAGCCAGAAGATATAGATGGGACTACAGTGGGCTCTATGGCCATACCAGAATTTGGTACCAAGTTTACCAGACAGATGTTGGTAGATACCAAGCCTACTACCTTTGCCGAATTAGTCAGGATAGCCGGTCTTTCACATGGCACCGATGTATGGTTGAACAATGCCCAGGACCTAGTCAGGGCCAATGTAGTTGGTCTAAAGGAGGTAATCTCTACACGTGATGACATTATGAACTATTTGATATTCAAGGGTCTAAAGCCTAAGATGGCCTTTACAATCATGGAGAGTGTAAGAAAGGGAAAGGGCCTAAAGCCAGAGCATGAGGCCGCCATGATAGAAAATGAGGTTCCTGACTGGTATATATCATCATGTAAGAAAATAAAATATATGTTTCCAAAGGCCCACGCAGTAGCCTATGTAATGACATCCTTTAGGATAGCCTACTGCAAGGTCAACTACCCTGAAGCCTTCTATGCAACCTATTTTACTACCAAGGTTGACGATTTTGATATCGAACTTATTACATCAGGTATTGACAAGGTCAAGGCTAGGCTAGAAGAAATAAAAGAATTGGGAACCAAGGCTACTACCAAAGAAAATTCCCAGTATACTATATTAGAGGTTGTAGTAGAAATGTATGCCAGAGGTCTGGAATTTATGCATATAGACATATATGAGTCGGATGCCAAGGAATTCAAGATATATGCACCAAAGAAAATACTTCCACCTATGGTATCTTTGCAGGGCATGGGGGAAAATGCGGCACTCAGTGTAGTTGAGGCCAGAAAGGACGGTAGCTTCCTGTCAAAGGAAGACCTGATAAAGAGGACAAAGCTGTCTAAAACAGTTGTTGAAAAGTTATCAGAACATGGTTCTCTCGATGGCATGAGTGAAAAAAATCAGTTATCATTCTTTTAACCTTTGTATACTCTTGAAAATAGTGTTACAATCAAAAAAGAGGGTGAGTATATAAGGAAGAGAGGTTAGGTAGTTATGAATAAAAAATTAAAGGTCAACCTTTTGGGACTGGCAACCATATCATTTTGGGCCCTAGCATTCCCATTTTCCAAGGTTGCGATGCAACATTTCACACCCTATTCCCTAGGATTTTTAAGGGTTTGTATAGCATCTATTGTCCTACTTATAATTGGTGTATTTACCAATATAAGGATGCCCAAGGTCAAGGACATAGGCTGGTTGCTATTGTCAGCAGCTTGTGGCTTTGGTGTCTATTTATTTGTATTTAACAAGGGGATACAGACCATTACATCTGCATCCTCAAGTATTATAATTGCCCTAACTCCAATACTGACAGCAATTGAATCGAGCAAGATATACGGAGAAAAGATTAATAAGATTGGTTGGATATCCATGATTACAGCCTTTGGAGGAGTCCTGATTATGATGCTGTGGGATGGAGTCCTATCAGTTAATACAGGTATGATATGGACCCTGTGTGCATCAGTCCTATTTTCAATCTACAACAACCTAAACAGGAAGCTGTCAATGGACGGTTATAGGGGTATAGAGATAGTTACCTACAGTATGGTGTTTTCTATACTAATTCTATCACCATTTTCAATGCAGGGTAAGGCTGAATTAATGGCTGCATCAGGCAAGTATATATTGGTATTACTTGTACTAAGTGTATTTTCTAGTGCCATAGCCTATTTCTTGTGGAGTATAGCCCTATCCATAGCAGACAAGACCAGCGAGGTTGCAAATTTTAGTTTCTTGACACCATTTTTTGCAACAGTATTGGGCTCACTAGTATTGGGAGAGGTTCCAAACATGGGTACAGTAATTGGTGGTATAATCATCATATCTAGTATGGTTGTATTTTCTAAGAGAAACACCCTTTATAGGGCAAAAAAATAAGGAGATTGACCTAAAATCCTCAGTAGTCAGCATATAACTAGCTACTGAGGGTCTTGGGTTCAAGCTCCTTATTTTAGTTTTCTCCCATTTTTCAAATGGTCTTTCCAATAGTTTAGGGCATTGATCTTGTAGCCAATGGTGATAGATATGCTGCATAGGTATATCCAGGTCATCAGTACTATTATGGTTGATATATTCCCATATATTTCCTTATAATCACTAAATCTGTCTATATAAAAAGAATATCCTATTGAAAGTGCAACCCATAAAATAGTTGTAAGGCAGGCACCTGGTAGGGCCTGTCTAATTTTTATAGGCTTGCATGGTCCAAATACATAAAAATTCAAAAAAATCAGTAGTATAAATATAATAGGCACCACGAATCTTATAAAGTTATATATAAGGCTCAGTAGGTAAAATTCATCGAGGCTATCCCTGATTATATCAGCTAGTTTGCCTCCGTATACTAAAAAGACTACTGCCAGTATAACTGCCAAGAAAAAAGCAATGGCATATAGGAAGGCATACAGATTTAACCTTATAAATGACCTAGTCTCCTCAAAATTATAGGCAACATTTTGACCTGTAATAAGAGACTTGACGGCCTTAGAAAATGTCCATACGGCAATTAAAAAGGTTATAATCAGGAGTCTAATGCTCCTATTTTTTATGGCAGAATCTACAATAGCCAAAAGTATATTAGATGCACCAGTTGGTACATTATACTGAATAGAAGTCTCTACAAAATCGCCAACTACAGCTGGCATATAGGCAAAGGCACACATCAAAAACATTAGTGATGGAAATATAGACAGGGTCAAATAATAGGCAGCCTCTGCCGCTCTTGAATACATATCTGCTATATTAAACTGGTTTACCAAGGGTCTGACTTTTTCATTATATATTTTAATAAGTTTCATTTGACCTCCTATAAATATCACTTTTATTATATTTTACCATATTACAATCTAAAAAACCTAATATATGATATAATAATATTTAAATGGAGAAGTTTTCTAGGAGGAATATTTTGACGAGTAAATGCAATAAATATAATCACGATTTAGAGACTCTTCCCAACACATATGTAGCGATTGATTTGGAATTGACTGGAAATGATTCTCTCAAGTACATAATTGAAGCATCTGCTATAAAAGTGGTGGATGGTCAAGTAGTAGATGAGTTTTCAAGCCTGGTAAAACCACCAGAGTACAATATATTGGACAATAGCAAAATAGTCTATAGAAATAATAAACATAAAAAAATCAAATCTACAGTAAAAGTTGACGGTGAAGAGATTTATTATATAGATGAATTCATAGAGGAATTGACAGGTATATCTAACAAGATGATCCACGATGCTGAAGATGAATACTCAGTAATAGGAAAATTTTACGATTTTATAGGTGACCACCTTGTAGTAGGTCACGGAATGGCAAATGATATACTTCAGATTAAGGATGCCTTTGATAGGGTTTTAGATATAGATTTTAATAATCCATGCATAGATACTTTTGACCTTGCTGAATTTGCATACGATGACAAGTTTTCGCTGGTTAGACTGTGTGAATATTTAGGAATAGAAAACATAGATGCTCATAGGGCTAGATCTGATGCATATAGGACTCACCTTTCCTACCAAAGACTAGGTGACCATTTGAAAGAAAAGCATGGAGTAGAGGCTTATGGACAAGAGTTTTTTAAGTGGATGGAAAAGGCCCTACTAAAGCAAAATAGGATACTTAAAAATAGGGCTATGAATAATATAAATGCAAAAAATTGGAATAAAAAGAGGCAATCATATATAGACGACCATAGGCTGGATTTAGACCTTTTTAATGCAAAAATATGTCTATCAAACAGAATAAAATTAAAAAATATGCCTGATTTCAAGAGATTAGCAAATGAGTACAAACTCAAATTAACCACTTCTTTAGATCTTGAATCTGACTACTATATTGTTAAAAATCCTGTCTATGATACAAATGACCTGGATAAGCAATTTATAAAAAAAGTTGTAGACATAAATAAATTAGGAAAATCTATAAGAATTATGTCCATAAATGAACTAGCGTCAATACTGGAAAATTTTGTATCCATAGATGATGGAGAAACAGATGAAAATTCTTGCACCTTGGATTTCAAGGATAAGAATGTATATCTTTATAATGACTTTAACTACGAACCCAAGGAGAACATTGGTAAAATAGTTGAAGGTATAGGAGGTATACTAGTTGATGAAATAAACAATCAGACTGACTGGATTATCGTAGGTGAGGGCTTTGACAAACCAATTTTTTATGACTCAAAAGAGTATGAGCTAGTATTGGCCTATCTAGCACTTGGGCACAATATAAAATTAGTCAATGAAAAGAAGTTTTGGGAATTTATAGCGATAAATGAGGGGGAAGTATGAAGTTAAATAAAAATATTTTGGTAAAAATGGCACTATATTCACTTGTTGGTATGCTATCTACAGGACTATTTCTAGTTAAATCAGACGCCGCATCTATTAGGAGAATAGAGGGAGTGGACAGGTACCAGACTTCTATAAATGTAGCTGACCATCATAGGTCAGACACTGCTATAGTAGTAAATGGTAAGGATTTTCCAGATGCTCTTTCAGCTGTTAGTCTAGCTAATAAGTTCAAGGCAAATATAATATTGACAAGACCAACATCAGACGACTTTCAATATAAGAAATTTACGGCTGACTTGATAAATAGAAACATAGAAAATGTAATTATAATTGGTGGAGAAAATTCAGTAGATAAGGGTTATGAAATTGAATTATCCAAATTTTTCAAAGTTGAAAGAATACAGGGTAATGACAGGTATGAAACAAGCATGAAGGTTGTAGAAAGATCCGGAATAAAAAAACTCTGTATCACAGATGGCAGAAATTTTCCTGATGCCCTATCTACAAGTGCCCTAGTTGCAAAAACTAATAGTGCCTTGCTCTTAATCGACGGTAGAAAAAAGCTTGACCTAGATAAGGACTATAGAGTTCTCTATACAGTAGGAGGAACAAATTCAATCCAAAATACATATGGCAAGAGGATAGCTGGACCTGATAGATACCAGACTTGTAACCAAATACTTGACTTGATGAATGCTAAAAACATACTTATAGCTAGTGGAAGAGACTTCCCAGATGCTCTCTCTGCAGCATCCATGGCTAGCATGATTGATACTGGCCTTCTTTTATGCTCACATAGGGTTGACTCAAATGTAGTTGAGCGCAGTGCTGATAAAGATAGTATTGTTGTAGTTGGTGGTATAAATTCTGTAAGTGGCCTAACAGTTAATTCTATAATGGACAAGTATCACTATTCATACTCATCTTCTGAAGATGTAGGATTTGATTCAGCCAGCCAAACTTATAGATTTTCTGATGGACGACTATTTAAGGGATGGTTATACCAACCAAGTAGGTCATTGTATGGCTATGATAAATACTACTATAATGAGGAAGGAATTTTAGAAAGAGACAAGGTAATTGCTGGCGTAAGATTAGACACTGATGGTAAGGCCATCATCGATAATGACGGAAAAACAATCACTAATTAAAATATATGAATAAAAAGTTTCAAAACGCTTTACATTTGCTGAGAATAGGGGTATTATTATGTGAGAAGGCATAAAAGATAAGTGTGGAGGAATTGGAATATGAAGGTTGAAACGTTTGGTGATCCTGAAAAACCTGTAGCACTTTTAGTGCACAGCATTTTTTATCCAGGAATTACCAGCTATAGAACAATTTTACCTTTGCTTACGAAGGATTACTACGTTGTTGTACCAAACTTGGAAGGGCTTGACTACCCTCATTCAGAATTTGTATCTGCTAGATGTCAATCTGACAAGATACTTGAATGGTTGGAAGAACACAATATAGATAGGATAGCTTTCTTACTAGGCTCGTCTTATGGAGCGTCTGTAGCTTTTGAGATATTAAAAGATATTAATCTCAAGATAGATAAGGCTGCTCTGGATGCACCAGCTATGAAATGTAGTCGTTTACATGGTTTAAAACTTTATCTGGAGATGAAAAAGACATCTAATGGATTTAAAAAACATCCAGATAAATTTTTTAGTAAAACTGAAAAATACAAGTATTTAAAAGATGAAGATGAAAAACATTGTATAGATGTTTACAAAGGAATAGACAAGGACTGTCTTAAGAAAATTGCCTTTTCTTGCTATGACTATACCTTGCCATCAAGACTTTACAGGGAGGGAACAAAGATTGTATTCCTCTTTGGAGAAAAGGACAAGGCCAAAATAAATCTTCCAGAAATAAAATCACTAGGAGCTGGTGATATTAAGATAATTGATGGTATGAGCCATATGCAGTACATGTTTGAAGAGCCAAAGCAGTTTTTAAAAGAGTGCGGTTTAGCAATATCCTAGTTTATGTTTTGTTGTAGGCAAAGGTAAGATTTAAGATTAAATGATCTCTATAATTTCTGGCGATACTGACTTGAATAGTTGGTTAGAAATTTATAAATTTATGTTGTAATGGAGGTAAATTATGAAAAAAATATTATTTGGAACTGCCATAGGTGTAGTTGCAGGAGCACTTGGTTACAAAGTTTACAAGGAAAATGAAGTAGAAGTAAATGAATTCCTTCGTGAAAAGCTACACATTGAATGTGATTTTGAAGATTTTGATGATGAGGATTTTGAACTTGAGGATTTAGAAGCTCTTAGAGAAACTATTGATGACCTAATTGATAGAAAAAATGCACGTGATTTTGATAGCGACGATGAAGAAGTGAACGACGACCTTGATAGTTTTGTAGTTTCTATGCAGGACTTTGATAAAGAAGAGCTTAAATTTGATGATGCAGCAATCGTAAAAGAAGAAGAAAAATAGTATAGATAAGATATACATATAAATACTATACAATAAAGGGATTATGACGTATAAATACAGGCGTAATCTCTTTTTTATTTGCAATAAACTTAAATTAACCTATCTTAACTGATTAGTACAAAATAGGAGAGGCTAAGATATTGGCCATATCATCGGGCTTGTATAAACTCTATGCTTTTGTAGAAAAAATCTTTTGTAAAAAATCAGAAAAAGTTTTCCTACAAGACTTGCATTATTCGGATAAATAGTATACAATATTTGTAGAAAAGAGATATACTAATATCTAAAAGGTTGAAAAAATTGATATATACTATACTATATGGAGGATTATAATGAAGATTAGAGTTGGTTTAAACGGATTTGGAAGAATTGGTAGATCGGTATTAAGGATTACAGAAGCAGCAGCTGACAAGTATGAATATGAAGTAGTGGCTATAAATGCCAGAGCAAATGCTGAAACACTTGCCCACCTGTTTGAATATGATTCAAGCTACGGTATATTTGATGGACAGGTAGAAGTTAAGAACAACGATTGTATAAACGTAAACGGAAGAGATATAGCAATCACTAGAGCTGCTACTCCAGCTGAAATACCTTGGAAAGACCTAGGAGTTGACATAGTTATAGACAATACTGGCAAGTTCAAAACTAGAGAAGATGCTATGGGACATATAAATGCTGGAGCAAAGAAGGTTGTAATCACTTGCCCTGCAAAGAAGGAAGATATAACTATAGTGCTAGGCGTAAATGATGATAAATACGATCATGAATTACACAATATAATATCAAATGCATCTTGTACAACAAACTGTTTAGCTCCAGTAGCCAAGGTTATAGATGAAAAGTTTGGAATTGAAAATGGTATGATGACTACAGTTCATGCTTATACAAATGACCAGCAGGTACTAGACAAGACTCATAAGGACCTAAGAAGGGCTAGAGCTTGTGCTGGATCAATAATACCTACAACAACTGGTGCAGCTAAGGCAGTTTCACTAGTACTACCACAGCTAGAAGGAAAGCTAAACGGATTTTCTCTAAGAGTTCCAACTCAGACTGTATCTGTAGTTGACCTAGTTGTAAACCTAAAGAAGAAGGACGTAACTGCTGAAGAAATAAATGCAGCCCTAAAGGAAGCTTCTGAAAACGAATTAAAGGGTATATTAGGTTACTGTGACAAGCCACTAGTATCTGTAGACTTTAAGGGCGACAAGAGGTCTTCAATAGTAGATGCCCTATCAACTATGGTAATGAGCGATGGACTAGTTAAGGTAATATCTTGGTATGACAATGAATGGGGTTATGCCGAAAGAACTGCTGACCTAGTTAACATGGTATCAAAAAAATTAAAATAGTAATTTCTTCACTGAAATAAATATAAATTTATTTTCTAAGATTTAAACCCAATATAGTTAATTTATTAAAGTCACTTATGGTAACATAAGTGGCTTTTTTCTGCATATGATGTTTTTTTATCCTCAAGATGAAGATAATTTCATTTTAGAAAAGTCTAGATGTGGTATAATTAGATGTAATAATATAGGTATTATATATAGTTAATTATACTTAAATATTTATCTATATATATGTATTAATTTTAAAAATTCGAGTGATGGGTAGCATATATAGTGTGTTACCGATGAGGAGGTACAAGATGGAGAAGGTCTATAATTTAGGGATAGATATTGGCTCCACAACAGTTAAAGCAGTTGTATTGTCAGAAGATAATTCAATATTATATAAGGAATATAGAAGGCACTTTTCTGATGTAAAAAAGGCAGTTGGTGACCAATTAAGAGATATCTTCAAGAAAATAGGTAATATCAGTGTAAGGTCAGTTATAACAGGATCGGGTGGTATAGGTCTATCAAAGAAGATAGGTATAAAATTTGAACAGGAGGTTATCTCCAGTACAAAATCTATAGAACACTATAATCCAGACACAGATGTAGTTATAGAACTTGGTGGAGAAGATGCAAAAGTTACCTTCCTATCAGGAGGTATTGACCAGAGAATGAATGGTATCTGTGCAGGCGGTACAGGAGCTTTTATTGACCAGATGGCATCTCTGTTAAAGACAGATGCTGCAGGTCTAAATGAGCTTGCTAAAAATTTCAAGGTAATATATCCTATCGCTTCAAGGTGTGGTGTATTTGCAAAGACAGATATACAACCCCTTATAAATGATGGAGCCAGCAAGTCAGACATAGCCATGAGTATATTCAATGCAGTTGTCGTGCAAACAGTCAGCGTTTTGTCCTGTGGTAGAAAAATAGAGGGAAATGTAGCCTTTTTAGGTGGCCCCCTATACTTTTTGTCAGAGTTGAGAAGGCAGTTTGCAAACGTCTTGAAATTGGAAGATAAAAACATTATTTTCCCTGAAAATGCCCAACTATATGTGGCAATGGGGGCAGCACTTTTGGCGTCAAATGAAAGAGTATATTCTATCAAAGAATTAATAGATATGGTTGAAGGAGTGGATAGCCTTGAAGATGCAAATAATGATGAAATAATACCATTATTTGAGGATGACAAGGACTATGATGATTTCAAGGCTAGACATGCCAAGGCCTGTGTAAAAAGAGATACTATAGAAAATTATCAGGGGAACTGTTTCTTTGGTATCGATGCTGGTTCAACTACTACCAAGGCTGTCCTAATAGGTGACCAAGGACAAATACTATATTCGCATTATGGTAGCAATGAGGGAAGTCCCCTAGATATGAGTATTAAAATACTAAAGGATATATATTCTAAGCTACCACAAGGATGTTCTATCACTAGGGCTACTGTGACGGGCTATGGTGAAGAGCTGATAAAGAAGGCCCTTAGGATAGATGAAGGTGAAATAGAGACTATTGCCCACTACAAGGCTGCCAAGTTCTTTGATCCTGAGGTGGATTTTATACTCGATATAGGTGGCCAAGACATGAAGTGCCTAAAGATAAAGGATGGGGTAATTGACCAGATTATCTTAAATGAAGCCTGTTCTTCCGGCTGTGGTTCCTTCCTTGAGTCATTTTCAAAGTCCCTACATATGGATATAGTTGATTTTTCAAAGGTGGGAGTAGAGTCGGAAAATCCGGTGGACCTAGGTTCTAGGTGTACTGTATTTATGAATTCCAGGGTCAAGCAGGCCCAAAAGGAAGGGGCGACAGTAGCAGACATATCTGCAGGTTTGGCATATTCAGTAGTGAAAAACGCCCTCTTCAAGGTTATCAAACTAAGAGACGTTGAAGAGCTTGGAAAAAATGTCGTAGTCCAGGGTGGAACATTCTACAATGACCTAGTCTTGAGGTCTTTTGAAATCTTGACAGGTAGGGAGGTTACTAGACCTGATATAGCAGGGCTAATGGGAGCCTTCGGTTGTGCCTTAATATCTAGAGAAAAATACAGGGGCATCAGGTCTAATATATTGAATATAGACCAGCTAAACGACATCACAGTTGAGTCAAGTGTAACCAGGTGTAAGGGATGCTCAAATAAGTGCCTGCTGACTATAAACAAGTTTTCTGAGGCAGAAATATTTGTATCAGGCAATAGGTGTGAGGTTGGTGAGGCAATCTATACACATAAGAAAATACAAAAAGACAAGAAAAACATAAATATATATAAATATAAGTATGATAGGCTGTTTGACTACAAGTCACTAAGTCCACAGGATGCCAAGAGAGGCATAATCGGTGTCCCAAGAGTACTGAATATGTATGAAAATTATCCATTTTGGCATACATTTTTAACTCAGCTTGGATTTTCAGTAGTTTTATCGTCAAAGTCCAGCAAGGATATATTTGAAAAGGGCATTAGCTCGATTGCTTCAGATACTGTATGTTACCCAGCCAAGTTAGTTCACGGACATATTGAAGACCTAATAGAAAAGGGAGTAAAGACAATATTCTACCCTTCTGTTACGCATGAATTTAGGGAAGACCCAGAGTCTGACAACCACTTCAACTGTCCGGTGGTGACATCTTATCCGGAAGTTATAAAGAGTAATATGGATTCACTTGAAGAAAACAATATAAAGTATATAAATTTCTTCATAACACTAAACAATAAAAATAAGTTGAAAAAGAGAATATATTCTGCCATGAAGTATCACTACCCTGATATTAGTCAGGAGGAGATAAACAAGGCTATTGATATGGCGACAAGAGAGTATGACCTATTCAAGGCCCAGGTGAGACAAAAAGGTGAAGAAGCAGTATCCTATCTAGAGGAAAATAACCTAAAGGGCATAGTCCTAGCAGGCAGACCCTACCATTTGGACCCAGAAATCAACCACGGTATACCTGAATTGATTAACTCCTTGGGCATGGCAGTCCTATCAGAGGATTCTATTTGTCACCTGGCCCACATTGATAGGCCTCTAAGGGTAGTTGACCAGTGGGTATATCATTCAAGACTATACAAGGCTGCAGAATTCTGTAAAAACCATGACAACCTAGATATGGTCCAGTTAAACTCTTTTGGATGTGGCTTGGATGCCGTGACAACTGAACAGGTAGAGGATATACTGAGCGAAAAGTCTAAGATACATACCGTTATCAAGATAGATGAGGGCAACAACCTAGGTGCAGCCAAGATAAGGCTGAGGTCCCTAAAGGCAGCTATCAATGAAAGAGAACAAAGTGGTATAAGGCCATCACAACTAGAAGAAAAGAAGGTCCAATACCAAAAGAATACTCGCTTGAATACCAAGCATACACTTTTGGCACCACAAATGGCACCAATTCAATTCCAGTTTATTGAGAGGGCCATGCAGGATTCAGGGCTCGATCTAGTAATATTAAACAACAATTCATCAGAGATAATAGATGAGGGACTAAGATATGTAAACAATGATGCCTGCTATCCAGCCATAATAGTAATTGGTCAATTGATACATGCCCTAAAGTCAGGCAAGTACGACCTGGACAATACTACTGTACTTATGACACAGACAGGTGGTGGATGTAGGGCAACCAACTACATCTCCTTTTTGAGAAAGGCCCTAAAGTCTGCAGGTTTTCCTAATGTACCAGTAGTATCCATCAGTGCCCAGGGTATAGAAGACAATGGATTTAGAGAACAAATCAACATCAAGGTTATAAACAAGCTGGTAATGGGGGCAGTATACGGAGACCTTTTGATGAAGGTCCTACTGAGGGTAAGACCCTATGAAAGGATACCAGGTAGTGCCAACCAACTATATGAAAAATGGTGTCAAAAATGTAAGGACTCACTAAAGGATGCAAGCATTAGGCAGTTTAAGAGAAATATCAAGGACATAGTTTCAGATTTTGATAGGCTAGAAATAAGCAATGAAGTAAAACCAAGGGTAGGCCTAGTAGGAGAAATCCTAGTCAAGTTTAGCCCTATAGCCAATAATGACTTGATAGGCATCTTAGAAAAAGAAGGGGCAGAAGCTGTTGTTCCAGAGTTAATTAATTTCTTTATGGCATGTGCCTATAATAACATCTATAAGTACAAAAACCTAGAAGGATCTTGGAAGAGTATGATGGCCAGCAAGGCAGTTGTCAAGGTACTAGAAACATATATGGCTACCTATACATCGGCCCTTAAGGCAAGTAAAAGATTTGAACCTCCTAAGAAGATAGACGACCTAGCAAACTTTACAAAGTCATTTGTATCCCTGGGTAACCAGACAGGTGAAGGCTGGCTATTGCCAGGAGAAATGCTAGAGCTACTAGAGTCAGGATGTAACAATATCATATGTATGCAGCCATTTGGTTGCCTTCCTAACCATATTATAGGTAAGGGTGTAATCAAGGGAATAAAGAAGGAATTTCCTAAGGCAAATATAATCCCAATAGACTATGACGCATCAGCGACATCGGTCAACCAGCTAAATAGGATTAAACTAATGTTGGCTACAGCCTTTAAAGAAACTAAAAATGGCCAAGATATTATATATGGTTCAAGGTTTAAACCAATTGATTTAAACCTTCATAGATAGTATAATATAAGTACTCTATTATAGATAGGGTACTTATTTTTTGGAAGGAGTTAAAATATTGGATATAAGTAATGAAGCTTTCGTCTCCCTATATGATGATAACTATATAAACGAAGATCTAATAATATACCAAGGTAGGTTTTATATATATGGAACTTATGACATTAAATGTCAGGGTACTATCTATTACAAGATAACCGACCCAGTATCAATAAATTTCAAGGCACGTGTATATAAATACGATACCATATCAGACTACATAGATGATCTATCCATGGAAGAAATATCCTTGGAAATACCAGGCTACAAGATTATAAACGCCGAGATAGTACAAACATCAAACGGCGAAATCTATGGCTATGTCAATGACATTATAATCAAGTCAAAGGATACAGATGTAGACTATGCCCAGTTCGATATAATAAATATGGATAAGATACCTGGCAAGCTGGCAAAACTAGGTTACTTGGTATATGCTGCTAGGATAGAATTTGAGGTAAATGACTATACAATTGTCATAGATAAAAACTATAAGTACAACAAGGAAATGCATAACAACTTGGTGTCAAAAAGTGGTAGCATAATAACACATACAGGTAGGATTTATAAAAAAGATGCTAGTCGGGTCAAGACAAAAAAGCTAAGGAATATTTTAAACAACCTATCAACGGCCCTATCTTTTTCCTGTGGCAGATATATAAATATAATTAATGCACATGGATATCTAGATGGAAAGGAAAGCTACAGGGAATGGTGTAAGAACTATTCATCGGACTACAGGTTTGTATTTAACTGGACATCCACAATATCCAACTACTACAATATAGAGAAATACCTATCATTGATGTGTAAAAAACTAGAGGATTCATACTATAGTGGGGCTATAACCAATACACTAGACTGGTACCTAGAATCGCTAAATGGAAACAATATCGACAATAATATTATTTCTATACAGACAGCGTTAGAAATGTTATCATACGTAGTCTTAGTTGAAATGAAGGAGGTATATTCAAGACAAGAATATGATAGTCATCCCGCTAATCAAAATATCAGAAGACTTCTGAAAGAATGTATGTTAGATACTAGCATATCAAAAATAGATCAATTTTCCATGGAACTAAAAAACAGTTTTAATGATGGAGTTGACCTGATTACCTACTACAGAAACTCTGTAGTTCACCCTAGCAAGTCAAAACAGGGCAACAAGTTGGTATTTGAAGATATGTGGAATACAACGCTTCTAGGCATAAACTACATCGAACTGGTAATACTCTACCTGATAAACTACAGGGGTGAATATACAGATAGGTTCAAAGATATTAGTTTTGGTCAGGTGAACTTGGTACCTTGGGCAAGGAGCCAAACTTCTAAAACAAGATAGGGCCTAGATTATTATTTGAAGATATATGATATATACTATAAAATTAGAAGTTTTTTAAAACTTTTAAAAAACTTTTAAAAAACTTTCAAAAGTCCTTGACAAATGCTAAACCATGGACTAAAATGTTTTATAACAAGTAAAGAAACCACAAAACTAAAGACTTTGACTAGAAATAGTAGGTATATGAAGTTAATCAGAGAGTTGCTGGTTGGTGAGAAGCACATTACAGATTATATTGAACACATCTATGAGTTGGATACCGAAATTAAAGTAGGCTATCACGTGAACACACGTTACAGTGTTAGAGTATTATATAGTACTCGATGAGGTTACTATTGTGAGATAGTAACGAATAGAGGTGGGAACACGAAGTATTGGATTTTATACTCTCGTCCTCTGGCAGACGTCAGGGCACGGGAGTTTTTTGTGTGTATTCTATCCTGGACCTGACTAAGGCATATTTAATTATATTTTTTAGGAGGAAAAGAAAATGAAAAAAGGTATTATCAAAAAGACAGTGATGTTGGGCTTAGGACTATTATTAGCGACTGGTATGGTTGGATGCTCAAATGGTAAGGATGACCAAAAGGCCGCTGATACTGGCAACAAAAAAGAAGTCGTGATTGGACTTGACAACACATTCGTTCCTATGGGCTTCTTAAATGACAAAAATGAGCTAGAAGGTTTCGACGTAGACCTAGCCAATGAAGCCTTCAAGAGGGCCGGTTATACAGTTAAATTCCAGAACATAGACTGGTCAATGAAGGAACAATCACTGAACAATGGAAATGTTGACTGTTTATGGAATGGTTATTCTATAACAGAAGAACGTAAGGCAAAGGTAAACTTCTCAAAGCCATACTTTGACAACAAACAAATAGCAGTTACAATGGCAAAGGAAAGCCCTACAAAGCTAGGAGATCTAAAAGACCAGATTGTTGGTACACAGGCAGCATCATCAGCCCTAGAAGCAATTGAAGCAAATAAGGAATTTATAGGTATGATTAAGGACAAGAAGCCTGTTACATACGATACATATGACAAGGCTCTTAGGGACCTAGAAATAGGCAGGATAAAGGCAGTAGTCGGCGATGAAGTTCTTCTAAAATACTATATTAGCCAGAGGGGTGCAGACAAGTACAAGGTACTAGAAGGCGACCTAGGTAGTGAAGAATACGGTGTTGGTTTCAGAAAGAAAGACACAGAATTAAGAGACGCACTAGACAAGGCCCTAGATGATATGAAGGCCGATGGTACATTTGACCAGATAAAGAAGAAATGGTTCAACCAATAATAAATATACAAAAATAAGCCTACCACATAAGACTAAAAAAGTGACAGGCAACAGGAGGAAATAAATGATTGAAGGGGTTAAAATAGTTTTAGAATTGTTCTTTGTAACAACAATATTTTCCATACCCTTGGGTATAGCAGTGGCCTTTGTAAGGCTATCAAATAATAAAATAGCTAGTTCAGTATCTAGCTTCTATATATGGATAATGAGAGGAAGCCCCCTATTACTACAGATGATGTTTTTCTACTATGTACTTCCAATAATCAGTCCAAAGCTAGTATTTGACCAGCTGACAGTGGCCTTTATAGCCTTTGTAATCAACTATGCAGCTTATTATGCAGAGATATTCAGAGGGGGCCTACTATCAATAGACAAGGGACAGTTTGAAGCAGCCAAGGTACTAGGATTTGATAAAATCACAATGTACAAGAGGATAATTTTACCCCAGTTGACAAAGAGGGTCTTGCCACCAGTTTCCAATGAACTGATTACCCTAGTAAAGGATACTTCACTAGTATACATCTTGGGACTAAACGACCTATTAAGGGTAGCGACTGCGGCCAGCAACAGGCAAGCCAGCTTGATGCCTTTCGCCTATGCAGCAGTTATATACTTGGTGATGACAGCCATCCTAACAAAATTGATGGCACTCTTAGAGAAGAGATATTCATACTATAGGTAAGGGGTGATAAGATGTTAAAGGTAATAGATCTAAAGAAAAAATTTGGACAGGTAGAAGTACTCAAGGGTATTAGTTTTGAAATAAATAATGGAGAAATCGGTGTAGTCCTAGGAAGGTCAGGTGCCGGTAAGACGACGCTGATTAGGTGTATAAACGGGCTAGAGAGCTTCGATAGCGGTAAGATAGTATTAGACGATATAGAGATTAAGTCAAGCAGTGACATGAAAGAGGTAAGGGGCCAGATTGGTATGGTATTTCAGAATTTCAACCTCTTTCCACACCTAAGTGTCATTGAAAATATAATTGAATCTCCTGTAAGGGTATTCGGTAAAAATAAGGACGAGGCAATCAAGGAGGCCTTAGAGCTATTGGAAATGGTCGACCTCTTGGACAAGAAGGATCACTATCCCTACCAGCTATCAGGTGGCCAGCAGCAGAGGGTAGCCATAGCTAGGTCATGCGCCCTAAAGCCAAAGGTATTGTGCTTTGACGAGCCGACATCAGCCCTAGACAAGGAGAATATCCAAAAGGTAGAAGACATCATAGGCAGGTGTAAAGAGAGGGGAATGGCAATACTTATAATTACCCATGATACAGTCTTTGCTGAGGAAATAGCAGACAAGACACTAAATATTTCCGACGGCCTATTGCTATAATCCATCTCAATTTGTATTATATTTTTGATGTATATAATAGGATAAATAAAATAATAAAAGACTATACAACAAAACTAGTCTTATCAAAGGGAGTTAGGCATTTTTCAAAATCTAAATGAATGTTCTAGCTCCCTTTTCTTATATATTTAAACAAGCAAAATACGAAAAGGTCCAATTCTATGGTATAATCTTATTAGTGATACTTTGGATATATAGGTTTAATTTAAATCCATAAAACCAGAGTCTAAAATATTATAATCAAAAAATAAAAATAAAATTATGGAAATGGTGGACAAGTATGAAGTATAAGTATACATTAATATCGCCTTGCTTTTTCGGTATGGAAAAGATGTTGGCAAATGAAATCAAAAATTTAGGATTTGAAATAGAAAAAACGGAGGACGGTAGGGTTACCTACAAGACTGACGAATACGGCATAGCCAGGGCAAATATGTGGTTGAGGTGTGCAGAGAGGGTCAGCCTAAAGGTGGCAGAATTTAAGGCTACATCCTTTGAGGAACTCTATGACAGGACTAGGCAGATTGACTGGTCTAGGTTTATACCTTATGGGGCTGAGTTTCCAGTTGCAAAGGCGTCTTCGATCAAGTCCAAACTATATTCAACGCCGGATATACAGTCTATAGTCAAAAAGGCTGTAGTAGATAGCCTAAAGGAAAAATACATGGAGTCTGGTATGCTAAAAGAAGATAAGGAAAGGTATCCTATCTTTGTATTTATACACAAGGACAAGGTAGTACTTTCTATAGATACAACTGGTCTAGCCCTTCACAAGAGGGGGTACAGGGAGCTATCAAACAAGGCTCCTATCAGGGAAACACTAGCAGCAGGGCTAGTATACTTGACACCTTGGAGACCTGGTAGAACCCTAGTCGACCCAATGTGCGGCTCAGGAACAATATTGATTGAGGCAGCCATGATGGGAATAAATATGGCTCCAGGTATGAATAGGGAGTTTATCTCAGAAAAGTGGAGAACTATAGACAAGAAGATATGGTGGGAGGTAAGAAAGGAAGCCTTTGACCTCTTAAACGAAGACCAAGACTTCACTATATACGGATATGACATAGATCCAGAGTCTATAGAGATAGCCAAGCATAATGCAGAAATAGCTGGAGTTGAAAATTATATAAAATTCGAATGTAAAGACGCTAGAGAATTCAAATCTGATGAAGAATATGGGTTTTTGATTACCAACCCACCTTATGGAGAAAGACTGGAGGACCAGGAAAGTGTAAAGCTACTATACAAAGAACTTGGCTATACACTTAGAAGACTTAAAAATTGGTCATACTACTTGATTACTTCATATGAAGATTTTGAATATGAGTTTGGTCAGGATGCTATTAGAAAGAGAAAACTGTACAATGGTATGTTAAAGACCTATTACTACCAGTATCCAGGACCTAAACCACCTAAAAAAGCTTAAAGGGGTGATATGTTGAATAAGTTATTTAATAGGAAGATGTGGGGTTTCTTTATAATTTTGTTGATTATACTTCCAATACTGATAACGGCAAATTTTAATTCCCTAAAATCACCGGAAAAACTAATAGTAAAGCCTAGTAGCAACGAGGAAAATTTGGAAATATACAACTCTATTAGACAATTAACACCAATAGACACTAGCTTTACCCTACCACAAAATTTCAACGAAGTGTCAAGAATAAACAGGGTGGACCTAGATATGAATGGAAGAAATGAAATAGTTGCTTTTAAGAAAAAAACTAACGAAAATCAAGGAACTAGTAGTATATATATGTACATATTTAATACACGTAATAGACAAATATCTGAAGAGGACGAAAAAATCGTCAAAATACCAGGAGAGAGTATTAAATATGCTAACTTTATAGATATAGACAATGATGGCAAAAAGGAAATAATCCTACACATCAATAGTATGGGCTTTGAGAATATATATATCTATAACTATGATAATGGTCTTATCAAGAAAACAGCTGAATATAATTCATCTGAAACTTCTATAAAACTAAACTTTTTTGATTACAATAGGGATGGAAAGATGGAATGTCTAGCTCTAATACAGAACCAGCAAAATTATGAAGTTAGTATATGTGGTATGAAGCTACTTAATAACAAAATCCAATTTGATAAATATGAAACTTCATATACTGTGGAATCACTAGACAAGGTGGAAATACTAAACGGTAGAATTTCAGACAATTATTTTGGTAGTATAATCACCTACCATAGTCTGAGAGGCAGTGCGGTAAATCAATTAGTAATCTATAAGAATTCAAAATTTGAAAAAGTGATAAAAAATGAGTCTACTTTGGCTATAAATCCCTACAATCTTAGGCCTGAAGATATAAATGGAGATGGCTTGTTAGACCTACCAAAAGTTGAACAAAAGTTGACAAATGCTAGTTCAAAGGACAATGTAATTATTACTTGGTATAATTGGAATGGCCAACAAGGTGATAAGGAAGTATTAGCTCCAGTTAGTCAATACTTTTATTCATTTGCCTACAACCACAAACTTCATATACCTGACAGGATGCGAGACAAGATATATATAAAGATTGAAAAAAACGATGAAAACTATGACTATTCTATATATTATATTACTAGCAAATCTAGAATTCACCTGTTAACTTATACCGTCATGTCAAAATCTACGTCTAGTTATGAAAATAAGGACAAAAATGATGCTAAAATTACAACCCTTTTTGAAACAGATGACTATGTATGTATTCTCAAAAGTTCAAACTCTGCTATGATGAGAAAATACGGTGTTGATATTGATAGGATAAAAAATATATTTGAAATGATTAATAATTAATATGTCTGATAGGAGGTAATAATATGGACAAGATTCTTATTTTGGAAGATGAAATAGGTATCAGAAGTTTCGTAAGCATAAATTTAAAAAGGGAGGGCTATGAAGTTATAGAGGCAGGAACCGGCAGTGAAGCTATAGAGAAATTAGATAGTGAAACAAATATATCCCTTGCCCTTTTAGATATTATGCTACCTGATATGAGCGGTATAGATGTATGTAGATACATAAGAGAAAAGTATGAAAATATGGGTGTTATTATGCTGACAGCCAAATCTCAGGAAGATGACAAGATAGAGGGATTTGTGGCAGGTGCAGATGACTATATTATAAAACCATTCAGTATCAAAGAACTTCTATTTAGGGTGTCTGCCCTAATTAGGAGGGTAAAAAAAGACAATGATACTAGAAAGAGTAGTATACTTGACATTCCGCCATTCTCACTGGATACCAACAAGAGAAAGCTCTACAAGAACGGTGATGTTGTAGACCTTACTCCTACTGAATTTTCTATTGTAAAATTCCTAATGCTAAATGCCAGTGATAGTCTAAGCAGAGACCAGATACTACAGGAAGTTTGGGGATCCACAGAATTATACGACTATAAAATAGTCGATGTTAATATAAGGCGTATCAGAAATAAGATTGAAGAAGACCCTTCCAAGCCAAAATATATTTTGACTGCCTGGGGTTATGGTTACACATTTAGGAGAGCAGATTAATGGGTTTACATTTTGGTGGATTAAGAAAAAAAGTTTTAAAAAATTTCATAATCATCATTGTCCTAATAGTTGTAATATTTGAGGTTTTCTTTGCTATATTTACAACTAGATACTATTATACATCCATAAGACAAACAATGCTTTCACAGATTAGGTATATAGATACTGTCTACAATGCCAGCAATATGTCAAATATAGACTTTAATGATAGGGTTAGAAGTATACTAGAAAATCAAAATAGTTTTCAAAACACCAATGTTGCTATAAATGTAATTGACAGACATGGTAATCTGCTTATAGACCAATATGGCTTCAATAGTAATAAAACTATAAATTATGTAGATGTAAAAAAAGCCCTTAAAAATATATATGGCAGCGAAATGAATACTTACATATATGAAGAAGATTTGACACGTGAGAATGTTATGAGTGCATCCGTACCAATAAGAGTGAACGGTATTACACAGGGAGTTATTCGCTTTAGTGTATCCCTAAAGTATGTAAATATGGAAATACTAAAAATAATGACTTATCTATTCTTTATGGGGCTTTTGGTAATAGTATTTTCAATAACCTTAAGTCTAAAATTTGCAGATTCTATAATAGACCCTCTGCATGAGCTAAAGTTGTTTTCCAATATGTTGGCCAAGGGTAACTACAATATCAAGATGAATAAGGGTAGAATATCGGATGATGAAATAGGTGATCTGGCCAATACCTTTGAAAATATGGCTCAAGAAATACAAAAGAGCGAAAAACTCAAGGACGAATTCATATCATCTGTATCACATGAACTTAGGACACCACTGACATCTATAAAGGGCTGGAGTGAGACACTTGAACTAGACAACATCAGCAAGGAAGAGCTCAGCATGGGACTAGGTATAATAAATGATGAAACAGAAAGACTAATAAAACTAGTCGAAGAATTACTAGACTTCTCTAGACTGTCTTCTAACAGAATGAAATTAAAAGTTGTTGAAGTAAATATAGAAAACCTAGTTGCCAGTGTAGTTAACCAACTCAGAGCTATGGCTATGAACAAGAATATAAGGCTTAGTTTTGAATTTTTGAACCAAGATATGAAACTTATTTATGGCGATAAGGATAGGTTGAGGCAGGTACTTATAAACTTAGTTCAAAACTCTATAAAGTTCACACCAGATGGTGGTGTCATATCGGTCAAGGTAGACCAGACCAGCAATGAAACCTCTATTTGTGTAATAGATAATGGTATAGGAATAGATGAAAAGAATATAGGCAATGTATCAAAGAAGTTCTTCCAAGAAGACTTCCATAAGTCGGGTAGTGGTCTAGGCCTAGCCATTAGCGAAGAAATAGTAAAGCTACACGGCGGTTCACTAACTATCAATAGTAAGAAAAATGTAGGAACACAGATAACAATTACAATCAGTAATGACAGCAGAAAATCTTAATATTTTGTATAAAATAACCTCATGAGGGTATATTGCCCATATGGGGTTATTAATTACATTAAAACTAATTATAAAGCATATAGGAGGTAGTCTTGAACAAGGATTTAGCTAATGATAAAATTTCAAAGTTACTGGTAGAAATGAGTATACCAGCTATTTTGAGTATGCTGGTTGCAGCCATATACAATATAGTAGACAGGATATTTATAGGTAGGACCAATCCTCTAGGACTAACTGCAATTGGTATAACCATGCCATTTCAGGTAGTCCAGATGGCTTTTGTCCTACTAATTGGTGTAGGTGCTTCAACCTTAATATCTATCAAATATGGAGAAAAAGAATACGACTCTGCTGAAAAAATACTCTTTAACGCCTTAATTTTGATTATAATTTCTGAACTTATAATCACCCTAGCATGTCTAGTCTTTATGGATCCAATTTTTGACTTGTTGGGAGTTTCTAAAGATGTATACAATTATGCAAGAGAATATATTATAGTGATACTTTTAGGAGGTGTTCCCGGTCTGACTGGCTACTGCCTAAACAATTGCGTTAGGAGTCTTGGTCATGCCAAGGAATCAATGATGATAGTCCTAATAAGTTCGGTCCTAAATATTGGATTAGACGCCTTATTTATATTTGTATTTAAGTGGGGTGTCATGGGGGCAGCAGTAGCAACTGTCATATCTCAGACTCTGGTCACTTTATTTGTCTTGTATTTTTTTATAAATGCAGCCCATGTACCAATCAAGTTTAGAAAAAAGAACGCATCTTTCGACTGGTCATCCATGCTAGAGATATTTAAAAATGGGCTACCAAATTTCTTTATGAACATATTTGGAACCATTGTCAGTATCATACTAAACAGGTTTATAATCGACTTGGGTAGTGACTACCATTTGGCATCGGTGACAATTATTACCTCAATAAGTATGTTTATCACAATGGTAATTTACGGTATAAGTCAGGGAGCCCAGCCATTAATCGGCTATAACTTTGGTGCAAATAAGTACGATAGAATAGTAGAAACCGTCAAATTAACAACTGGCCTAATCATTGTAATCAGTTCGGTATTTTTAGGAATCATAGAATTATATCCAAATATTTTTGTCTATCTCTTTACATCCGAGACTAGATTGCTGGATATTACCACTAAAAATATAAAGATATACTTACTAGGAATCACTTTTATAGGTATTCACTCTATAGCGACTACCTATTTTCAATCTATTAGGAGACCAAAGACCTCTTCCATCCTCTACATACTTAGGTATGGTGGTGTCCTGATACCCCTATTGTATATAGTACCAAATGTGATGGGCATAAGTGGTGTCTACCTGTCTAATGCCTTAAGTGATATTATATCTGGTGGTATAGCCTTAATCCTATTATATATCGATATACGTTCTTTAAATATTAAAAAATAGTCTTGCTCTAAAACTGTACTAGTGATATAATACGGTTAAAGTGTACTAGATCTATAGTACAGTAACATAATAGCAAATAGTCTATCTACAGAAATATGTTACAAATGTAAAATCAAGAGAGGAGGAGTGATTTGTCCTTGAAGGAGATAAAATTTAACAGCAATTCGCCCATATACCTACAGATAGCAAAATACTTTGAATCTAAGGTATTCTTAGGTGAGTTAGGTCCTGGTCATGTAATACCATCTAGGAGGGAAGTAGCCGGCCTGTTCGGAGTCAACCTAAATACAGTCCAGAAGGCATATTCACACATGGATGAAATCGGACTAATAGTGACTGAGAAGAGCAAGGGTAGTATGATTACAAGTGACCTCGAAAAATTGAAGGAACTGAGAGACGATTATATCAAGGAGCCACTTATAGATTTCATCACTACAATGAAGTCTATAAATATACCAAAGGAAAAGGTAATTAATTTGGTGGGCCAGTATTATGATGAAATTAAGGAGGATGTAGAAGATGATAAGAGTTCAGAATCTAACTAAAAAATATAAAAACTTTTCTGATAAGAGGTCTTCTTATGTTAAATATGCCCTAGATAATGTTAGTCTGGATATTAAAGAAGGCACTATCACAGCAGTCTTAGGGCTAAATGGTTCAGGAAAGACTACCTTACTAAAGTCAATAATGGGGTTTATAAGGCCGAGTAGGGGGCATATCACTATAGATGACCAGAGGCTTTCCTACAAGCTCTATAATAAGATGATCTATGTGCCAGACTGCCAGACCCATTTTCCTGGCTACAGCGTCCAGGACATGATTGATTTCTACAAGGATTTTTATCAGACTTGGGACGATGACAAGGCTGATGAAATGCTAGACCTCTTTAAAATAAATAGGACAGATGTCATCGACTCCATGTCCAAGGGTAATATTGCCAAGGTCAAGCTAGTAATGGCCTTTTGCCTAAATATGAAGTACATAATCCTAGATGAGCCTTTTGCAGGTATTGACGTCTTTAAGAGACAGGAATTTGTCAGTGTAATGGCCCAGTATATGACAGGAGACCAGACCCTAATCCTATCTACCCATGAGATAGACGATATAGAATCTATAGTCGACTATGTTCATATTTTGAGAGAGGGTAGACTGGTAGCCAGCTTTGATGCTGAGGAGATGAGATTAGAGGAAGGCAAGTCTATTTTAGAAAAAATAAGAGAGGTGTCTTTGGATGACTAGCTTGTTTAAATATTTGAAGTTTGACTTAAAGAGGAATATGAAGCTAACGGCAGGATTTTTCCTAGTAGTTAGTCTTGGATATGCCTTGATTTGCCTAGTAACTAGCAGAATAACAGTGGGACTTTTTGAAGAAGAGGATTTTTCCGGCTATACATATATACATTTGTATAGTTATTTGGATAGGATGGAACCAGGTAAAATAGCTAGTCTACTTCTATTGTTATTCGGCTTGATATTGGTGGCGATTATAACAAACCAAAAGGTAAATGTTAGTCAGGACTCAACTGCCTACAATATCCTGCAAATACCTTTTTTTAGGCCTATACACCTATTAATGATTTACATAGAGTCTGGATTATTTATACTTGTAAACTACATAACCATTCTCTTGATTAGCTATATGAGGTCTGCCTACCTATTGTCAGCATTTAGGACCTATAGTCTAGAGCATGGAATAATTATAGGTGGCAAGATAGGTACAATGGGTTTCTTTAAATATTCCTTACATACAAATAATATTTTCCAGGAATTTGACTTTATCAACATATTTGCTCTATGGTTCTTATTAATAGGGCTAGCTTGTTTGGCTACAATAATCTTTTCCAGAAGGATAAATATTACGACTTCTCAGGCTTGTCTGCTTATTATAGCCCTATATGGACTAGGCAATGCAGTCTTGTTCAAGCTTAACTTTTATGATTTTTCAAATCCTGTAGCAAGTATTATAAATGGGCTTTTAGTTCTTTTTATAAATATATTTCTGGTTGAAAAACTGGATTATTAGGGGGTGTGATATATGAAATTCATTAATAATATTTTTAAATTGTACTACCATGAGTTAAAGACAAATAAAAAAATAATTGTATTATTGACCGCTTCTGTTCTTATATGGCTCATATTTTGTATAAATGCCCATATTACAGGCAAGTATATAGGGGGTAATTTCAACCAATTTACAGATATATATCCAAAAATACTGGCTGGTGCTTCTAATACAGGTGAATCAAAAATATTGGACTCTCTAATAAAAGGTTCCATTAATTTTAAAACATCTATATCTCCTAATATATTGATGCTGGGAGCTATATCAGCTATATCAATACTGGTATCTTATATATTGGTTAGCAAGGACTTTAGGAAGAAAAACTCTTCCTTCTACCTACTTTACAACCTACCCTATAGGACTATAGAAATAAAATTGTCCAAGATAATGGCAGGTCTTAGTATATATATCTACACAATTTTGATGATTACACTGGCCTTACTGGCTATGGACCTGGTAAATATTGTACATTTTGGAGGTCTATATAGTCCTGGTATCTGGGCCTTGACATCAGATCTTAAGTTCCTACCATTTAATTTTAGGTACAGCTTATTTTATACATTTATGCTAGTTTTACCATCAATAATAGGGCTACAATCATCAGCTAGCCTAATATATGCTGGAAATAACAAGAGAAGGCTCTTAAAGAGAATTATCTTTTTTATATTGATACTTGTATCGGGTGTCTTAGTAATTTATGTAGGTTTAGATACTAACTTTGGTACTAGTCTCGGTGGAAGTTGTGGTTGGATAACGACTATACCAAGCTATATCTTTTTGGGTATAGTCTACATGCTAGTTGCTATACTCTTTACTATGGATATGCTGGCTAGTAGCAAGGCTTTTAGAGGAGGGTTGAGATATGAAGACAAGTAAAAAAGGTTTCTTGATTTTTATGGGCCTGATACTAGCCCTTCTAGCTAGTATTCACTTTGTAAATACATCCTACAAGAAGGCTCAAATCGTAAAGACTGTTAGGGGAAATGATGCCCTACTTAATGAACAAAACTTGTTGATACTAGATAGTAATATACTTTCCTACCCTGAAGAGGATGAATATATGGACCAGAGGCTTGCAAGTACAAATACCTATCTTTTGTCTACATCAAACAGCACACCTCTAACTCCTAAAAGAGAGAATGGTAAGCTGGTCTTTGCAGATAAAAAAACGACTTACGAGCCAAAAACTTCCGTGACACTTGGCTTAAAAGTCTACTATAAATATATAAAAAACAGGGGTTTTGTAAAAATACATTTTCAGGATTACAAGGGTAATAACTATTCTGCTATAAGTGACAATAAGGATATTGTAGCAAGTGCAAAGACCGGAGATCTAAATATTTATAGAATTGAAAAGTACAAGGGCCAATACCAGTGTGCCTTTTCCTACTACAATAATGAAAAAAAGTCTTATATGATCGCATTTGCCAGTATAGAGGATGATAAATTTACCCTTGTAGGTGAAAGTCAAGACAAGGGTCTGACAATTTTGGGTGAAAATAGAGATTCAATACAATATAGGTGGGCTAGGTATGCTATTGTTGCCTTTGACAAGATGTTTGTATTTGACTATAGTGACGAGTCTGGAAACTTTAGACCATCAACCTTGTCATTTGACTTCAAAGACCACAAAATATCAAGACACTATTTTGAAAAAGATGACCCTCTTTACGATGTATTTAATAGAGACCCAAGGGATAATATAAGAACTGAACTAGGTATATATATAAAATATCTAGAGGATAAAAATCAGATAGTCAGAGTTTGTAATCCTACTAATGGTAAGAACTTCCATGCCTATATTATAGAACTCAAGGATGGAAGGCTAGTAGCAAAAGAAGATATAGACTTGGGTATAAGAGTTTCACCCTATAGTAAAAAGGTCCAAGACAAGGGTGACCAGTTTGTATTCGACGCTAATTGGGAGGCGAATATATTCTTAAATGGAGACAAGTTGATATTTTCAATGTCTAATAATGGTAACTTGATGGACAAAAAACATTACCAATATGGCATGAACTTGAATCCACTTAAAAAAATATATATCTATGGTCTAGATACTAAAAGGATAGACTATGAGGGTATACTGATGGGGGCTGTATCTAATCAGGTAAACGAAATATATGCCACGACTAAATCAAGATGATTTATAATTTGAGCAAATTCCACTCAAAATATGATATAATATATCATGCTTATGGAGGTGGTTTAATGTTTAAATTTAAGATAGGACCCCTGTTGCTTTTTGTATTTTCAAGCTTTATACTTGGCTTGGGTGTCAAGTACAAAAAAGCAACTGGGCTAATATATACAAATATTATAAATAAGTTTATAAGAGAAAAGCTGAGCCTATTATTTGGCAAGGTGGATATACCAGTAGGGGATATCTTGACTATTATATTCATACTATTAATGATATATTTTTTAATAAATTTTATAAGGAGGCTCTTTAGCCCAACCAAATGGTTGATATATATATACAGGGTATTTTGGGGTGGCGTAAATATTTTTTGCCTAGGATTTTTCATATTTGTTCTTTTCTATGGCTTGAACTACCATACCCAACCCTTAGCCAATTCCTTGTTAGACAAATATAATGCCAAGTATTCAACCAATATTGAAGTACATGTAGGTACCAACAAACAACTGGAGGTTTTGAAATACTTGGAGGGCAAGGCTATAGACACCAGAAACTTGATAAAACACGACCAAAATTCTAGCCTATCAAATATAAATGACCTGTCATTGCAGGCTGAAGAGGGATTTAGGATAGTGTCAGATGCCTTTCCAAGCCTGGCAGGTAAATACTCTAGGGCAAAATTAAGTGTTAAAAGCCCTGTATTTGATATATTGGGACTAGAGGGAAGGTATTATATACTTACAAACGAAGTCAGTATTAGCAAGGATCTACCAGACATATACAAGCCTTTCTTGGTATCAAAGTACCTAGCCTACCAGAGGGGGATAGCTAGGGAAGACGAAGCCATGTTTTTTGCCTATCTAGCAGGTATCAACAATACAAATCCAAGTGTCAAATACTCAGCCTATATATCTATACTGAGCATGATGACCCAATCTATGATGTTGGACAACAAGGTAGAATATAATTACTTTGTATCAAATATGGACAAGGATATAAGGTCTGATATGAATTTGATTAGTAAATTTAGGTCAAAAAATAGTCCTGGTAAGAAAATTACAGACAAAGTGAAATATAATTTTAAAAGGTTAAACGGTGATGTTAGATTTGACAGTCTTGAAAGGGAAATATCGATTTTAATGGCTAGCTATTACTCTTTATTTACCTACTAAACCAATTAATATAAAAGTGACTATATTAGCATCTTTTTTAATATCTCGTTATATTGATAGAAAAAAAGTAGCATAGTCACTTTTTTATTTATATTTACTTTACTTTTTAAATACTATATAATTATAAGTGTATAAGTAGGCAAATGAGAGTAAGGGGTGAAAGAAATGTCGCAAAATCCAAAAGTGGACTATTTAAAAGGAAACTTCTATGAAAAAATAGGCAAGTCAGACCTTGCCGTTGAAAAATTTAAAGAAGCAGCAGAATCTGGATATGAGAGAGCCCAACTTATTCTCGGACAATTGTATGACAGTCAAGGAGAGATAGAAAAGGCAGAGAACTGGTACAAGTCTGCCTTTAATAATGGTGTCGACTATGCAGCTTTTAACCTGGGAAATATGTACTACAACAATGAAATATACGATACATCCTTATATTGGTATGAAAAGGCTGCTGACAAGGGCATACTTGCGGCCAAAAACAATATGGGGGTCATCTATTATATACTTGAAGACTATGAAATGTCTGAAAAAATTTTAAAAGAGACGGCAGAATCAGGTTTTGCTAAATCATACTTCAACCTTGGCCTACTCAATATTGAGTTGGCTAACAAGGACCTAGCTGAAGAGATGTATGAAAAGGGAGCCAGTTTAAATGACGAGGACTCGATATACAACTTGGCAGTTATAGAAATGGATAGGAGTAATTTTACTAGGTCTATAGACCTATACAAAAAATTGCTTAAAAAGAAACACCTCAAGGCAGCTATGAACCTAGGTGTTCTAAGTGAGTTGTCTGAAAACTTCATTGAAGCTGAAAAAGCCTATTCAATAGCAGCAGACGAGGGAGATCCTGACGCCCAGTACAGAATGGGCTTTATATTGGACAGGAAGGATAAGTCATCCGATGCCATTCACTATTATGAGTTGGCAATTGCTCAAAACCATACTATGGCCAAGTACAGACTGGCAAATCTATACAATAGAAATAATGATACTGACAATGCTAGAATCTACTACAAGATGGCTGCTGATGACAATATAAAGGAGGCCAAGAACAACCTAGCTGGAATCTTATTTGAAGACAAGAACTATAAAGAGGCCGGTCTTTACTATAAGGAAGCTATAGCACAGGGTTGTTATAATTCTGCAGAAAACATGGGTGACCTATGCAGGACCTTAAAAGAATATGAAATAGCTATAGACTATTATAAAATGATACCTGACAACCTGAATTGCCAGATAAAGCTAGCTAATATGTATGAAAAAATAAATGACCTCGACAATATGGTTGACTGGTATAAGAGGGCAGCGGACCATGGTGATATAGAATCATGCTTCAAACTAGCTAGTATCTATGAAAAGACTGGCAACGAAAAACGAGCCATACGCTACTATCAGATAGCATCAGACCATGGACATCAGATAGCCAAGCTATACGCAGGCAGATTGTACTTTATGCAGACTAATTATGAAGAAGCCAAAGTATACCTAGAAGAGCCTGCAGACCTAAATAATATATATGCCTTAAATACTCTTGCAATAATGTATGACAACTTTTTTAGAGACCCAAAGAAGGCAATAGAGTACTACGAAAAGGCAATAGACCTCAACTGTTCTGAAGCTATGTACAATCTAGCCCAATTAATGTTTAGGAGTTTTGAGTACGATAAGGCAGAAAAGTATCTAAAAATGGGGGCTGAAAATGGCAACAAGAGATGTGAATATTTCTTGGCAGCCTTCTACTATAGGAAGTCAATTGACATGTTTAAATCTCTAGCCAACCTCAATTACGAAAACGCCAATGAACTTTTAAATGATGTAAGGCATATGGACTTTATAGATGACCATCTTTTAATGACTGATTTTTCTATATACCCACTTGAATATGAGGGTATTAAGGAGGATGTAGAACCACTTTATATTATAGATATAGATGAAGATATTACTAGTCTACTTAGTCAGGGAGATGTAAGAATGGCTGTAGACCAGGGTCAAGTTGAAAATATAGATATCTAATCTATACTATAGGTATAGTCAACATATAAAGGGTATTCCTATTTATATAAAACTTATTTTTAATAATAAATATAATAAAATTTAGAAAGGGGTGAGCTTATGATAAGATACTACAAGACAATTAATGGAAACCTAGAAAGATTGGATGAATTCGAACCAAGTTGTTGGATAAATCTTACAGAGCCAACCTCAAATGAAATAGACGATATAAGCCAGCTATTGGAAATTGATGCAGATATTGTGGGTGCAGCCCTGGATAATGAAGAAAGTTCTAGAATAGAGTATGATGAAGATTACACCCTAATATTGATAGATATACCATTCGATATGTCAGACTCAAAATCTTCAAACTACGTAACAGTTCCAATCGGAATAATACTTGCAAAAGACTGTATCATTACCATTTGCTCCAAACAGTCAAGAATTATTAATGACTTTATAGTAGGTCATGTAAAGGACTTCTACACATATATGAAGACTAGGTTTATTCTGCAAATACTGTACAGGAATGCTACCTTCTACTTGCTATATCTTAGAAGGATTAACAATACTACCAACCTTATAGAGCAGGAAATCCACAATTCCATGAAAAATAAGGAGCTACTACAGTTATTGCAACTAGAGAAATCTCTCGTATACTTCTCAACATCACTTACTGCCAATGAAGCAACTTTGGATAGACTATTAAAGCTAAATGTAATAAAGCATTATGAAGAAGATGATGACCTTTTAGAGGACGTAATAATTGAAAATAAACAGGCTCTACAAATGTCAAAAATGTATGGAGATATACTTAGCAGAATTATGGATGCATTTAGTGCCATCATCAGCAACAACCAGAATAATGTAATGACCTACCTGACTGTAGTAACTATAGTTATGGCAATTCCAACTATTATTTCTGGTCTATTTGGTATGAATGTTGGTGGTATACCACTTGCACAACACCCATTTGGCTTTTGGATTGTAAATATAGTAACTATACTTATCTGTGTCCTATCAACTGCCTACTTGATAAAGAAAAGAATATTATAGGTTGGTGATATAATGCATGAACAAAATTATGAGAAATTATTACATATAAATACAACAAAGATCGAAACCAGGATGGATAAGAAAAAGCTATACAATAGATATGAACCAACGCCATATGAGGCTCTTATTAGTTTGTTTGATGAATATAGGGCAAATAATGATGATCACTTTGTAGATTTTGGTTCTGGCAAGGCTAGATTTGCTTTTCTGGTAAATTTTTTATTTAATTCATATTGTACCAGTGTAGAAATCAGCGAGGACTTCCACAAGATGGCTCTTAGCAACAAGAAAAACTACAGGCCTAGAAATATCTCTTCCAAGGACAAGTTATTTTTTGTGAATGGACCAGCAGAGAAGTACCAAATAAGCAGTTTTGAAAATAAGTTTTATTTTTTTAATCCCTTTGCCCTAAGTATATTTATCAGTGTTATCAATAATATATATAGGTCACTTGAAGATCAGCCCAGGGAAGTGGATATTATTCTTTATTATCCCTCATATGAGTATATCGATTACCTAGAAAATAGGACTAATTTCAAACTATACAAGGAAATATTTTTAGATAAGGCAAAAGATGACCCTAGAGAGAGGTTTGTCGTATACAGGTTGGGGGAGACCAAGTCAATTTACGATGATTGTTTTACAAATATATCTATCAAGTCTGTTTATTATAGAAACCTGACGCTTTTCAAAGATGACAAAAAAAGGTCACTGTAATTGGTGTTTTATACCAAAGACAGTGACCTTTACATTTAGTAGGTATATTTCTTTATCTTAGTCTATTACCTTGTTTTGTAGTGACCTGTTGTACTTAACCCTGTCCTGCTCGTTAAGAATCTTCTTTCTTAGTCTTATTGAGTCAGGTGTTACTTCTACTAGTTCATCATCATCTATAAATTCTAATGATTCTTCTAATGTAAATATCTTAGGTGGAGATAGCTTGATAGCATCATCTGAACCTGAAGCTCTGACATTTGACATCTTCTTGTTCTTACATGGATTTACTACCATGTCTTCCTTTCTAGAGTTCATACCTATAATCATACCTTCATATACATCGACAGCTGGATCTACAAATAGTATACCCCTTGATGATAGGGCATTTAAGGCGTAACCCATAGTCTTGCCGGCAGACTGAGATATTAGCACACCGTTTAGTCTTGATGGTATTTCACCCTTGTAATCATCAAACTTTTCGAATGATGAAAGTAGGGTACCTTCACCCCTAGTAGCATTTATAAATTCACTCCTATATCCAAGTAGACCTCTTGTAGGCACCAAGAATTCTATCTTGACATAGTTGCCATCTAGGATTTCCATTGATTCCATTAGACCCTTTCTAAGGTTTAATTCGTTGATTACCGTACCTGAGTATGTTTCTGGACAAGAAACTATAACTCTTTCTATCGGTTCTACAAGGTTGCCTTCTGGATCTCTATGCATCAATACCTGTGGCTTTGATACTCCTAGTTCATATCCTTCTCTTCTCATATTTTCTATCAATATTGAAAGGTGAAGCTCACCACGTCCGCTAACCCTGTATCCGTCTGTAGTTTCAAGTGGTTCTACCTTTAAACCTACATTTACTTCTAGCTCTTTTTCTAGTCTTTCCTTTATATGTCTAGTAGTTACGAACTTACCACTTCTACCTACGAATGGTGAATCATTAACCATAAAGTTCATAGATAGGGTAGGTTCCTCAATCAGGATAGCTCCCATAGGCATTGGCTTGTCGGAAGCACAGATAGTTTCACCTATAGCTATATCAGGTATGCCTGCTATAACTACCATTTCACCACTCATGGCCTCACTAGTTTCAACCTGCTTTAAACCTTCATATACAGATAACTTTGAAATCTTGCCCCTTCTTGGATCATGACCCTCAGAGCATATGCAAATCTGGTCTGCTGAGTTCAACTTACCCTTGAATACACGACCTATACCCAATCTACCTATATAGTCATCATAGGCTAGGGCAGATATCTGAACCTGTAAGTCTTCATCATCATAATCAGGGTAGGCATCTACATGGTTAATAATAGTTTCAAATAGAGGAGATAGGTCCTTGCCTTCATCTTCTAATTCCTTCAATGCAATTCCCTGCTTGGCTATACCGTATACGATAGGGAAGTCACACTGCTCGTCTGTAGCATTTAATTCTACAAATAGGTCAAATACTTCATTTACAACCTCTTCAGCCCTCTGGTCCTTCTTGTCTATCTTATTTATAAATAGGATAGGCCTTAGGCCCTGTTCCAATGACTTCTGTAGAACGAATCTAGTCTGAGGCATTGGTCCCTCTGTAGCATCTACAAGTAGGATAACTGTATCTACAGTCTTTAGTACACGTTCAACCTCAGAAGAGAAGTCACTATGGCCTGGTGTATCTACTATATTTATCTTGTATTCACCATGCCTGATTGAACAGTTCTTTGAGTAGATAGTGATACCCCTCTCCTGTTCTAGGTCGTTGCTGTCCATTACACAGTCCTTTACAACCTCATTATCTCTAAATACGCCACTCTGATTTAGGAAGGCATCTACTAGGGTAGACTTTCCGGCATCGACGTGGGCTATTACTGCTATATTAATTATATTATGCTTAATACTCACTAAAAAACGCTCCTTTTTAAATCTATATTCATTTTTAATCCAACTTTAATATTATACCAAATAAAAATAACTCTGTATAGAAGATTCTAAATAAAAAACCCTGATTTTCACATTTTAGCAAAGATCAGGGTAAAATCATCCTTATTTTTAGATAATTACTACTTTTTAGGCATAAAGTCATCATCCTTATTATATGATGTTACTAGATAGGTAAGTACAAAACCACATATCAAACCACCTATTATTGGAAACATTGGCATATCTGCACCCAGTATAAATTTGTAGATTAACCCACTCACTGAAGAAAAAACAGAAAATAGGGCTACAAATAACAATAAATTTCTCGTTGACTTGCTCATAAAGAATCCCTCCGTTTATTTAAAGATAAATGGATGGCCATAAGCATCCACATATATATTATAAGATAAATAGTCAAAAAATTCCATATTTATTTTTGCGTCTTGATTTAATATACCTTATAGGGGTATAATAGATATATAAATAAAAATAATTATGAATAGAGATTATGAATCTATTAGATATAGGAGGTAGACTATGATAGAACAAAATACAAATATAGAAAAGATAGATTTTACGGTTCTGGGTATGTCTTGTGCAGCCTGCTCAAAGTCTGCAGAGAGATCATTGAAAAAGACTGCCGGAGTCTCATCTGCTCTTGTAAATATAGCTACAGAAAAGGCCAGCGTTGAATACGATCCTCAAGTATGTAGTATAGATAATCTAAGGGCTGCCATAGAGAAGGCAGGCTTTAGGATGGAATTAGAAGACAAGGCTAGCGAGGAAGATGACGATACAAGCAGCTTTAAAAGGTTCTTGGTAGCTATAGTATTTGCTGCAATATTGTTTACCATTTCAATGGGGCCTATGGTTGGAATTAAGCTACCTAGTCTAATTTCGCCCCATGACAATCCATTAAATCATGCTTTGGTACAGGCTGTCCTAGCTCTAGTGGTCATGGTAGCTGGCAAGAAATTCTATATAAACGGATTCAAGTCCCTATACCACCTAGGTCCAAATATGGATTCTCTCGTAGCAGTATCCACATCTGCTGCCTTTATATACAGTATTATAAATACCTTTAAAATTGCCTATGAGCCTGGATTTGTAGAAACTATATTAGCTAGCGGCCACCACCTACCCCTATATTTTGAATCATGTGCTATGATTGTAGCCCTGATAATGCTTGGCAAGCACCTAGAAACTAGGAGCAAGTCTAAGACATCTGAAGCAATTAAATCCTTACTAGAACTTCAGGCCAAAACAGCTATAATAGAAGTTGACGGCATCGAAAAGGAGGTAGAAATAGACAGGGTAAGAGTAGGTGATATAGTAATCGTAAAACCAGGACAAAAGATACCCGTAGATGGTACTATTGTATATGGTTCAACTGCTATAGATGAATCAATGCTAACTGGTGAAAGTATTCCTGTTGAAAAAAATATTGGTGACATGGTTACTGGAGCCAGTATAAATAAAAATGGATATATAAAGTTTAGGGTAGAAAAGGTAGGTAAGGATACGACCCTTTCTCAAATCATCAAGCTAGTAGAAGATGCCCAAAATAGGAAGGCACCAATTGCCAAACTTGCTGATATAATTTCGGGATATTTTGTGCCAACGGTTATAGGAATAGCCCTTGCATCTGGTCTACTATGGCTACTAGTTGGTAGGTCCGGCTTTCAATTCGCCTTTACCATATTTATATCAGTCCTAGTGATTGCTTGCCCATGTGCCCTAGGTTTAGCTACACCAACTGCCATAATGGTAGGAACAGGTAGGGGGGCCGAAAATGGTATCCTTATAAAGGGTGGAGATTCGCTTGAATTAGCCCATAAAATAAGTACTGTAGCCTTTGATAAAACAGGTACTATCACAAATGGAAAACCAAAAGTAACTGCTGTAAAAATAATAGATAAAGGTATGAGCGATAAGGAAGTTATGGCATATGCAGGGTCAATTGAATCAAATTCTGAACACCCTCTAGCAGAGGCTATTGTAGAATATGCCCAAAAAATTGGTTCAAATACATACAACGTCAAAGATTTCACTAGCATAACCGGAATGGGAGTAGAAGCTCTTATAAATGGCCACAGAATTCATCTTGGTAACATAAAACTTATAAATAGTTACGGTTTTAATAAAGATTATTCTAGTATAGAATCAATGATAGATGACTATGCAAATAGAGGTAAAACACCAATTCTCTTGGCTATAGACGGTAACATTAAGGCCATAATAGCCGTTGCTGATACAATTAAGGAAGACAGTATAGAAACCATAGAAAAGCTCCACCAGATGGGTATAAAGGTTGCAATGATCACTGGTGACAACGAAAAAACTGCTCTTTCAATAGCTAATCAAGTTGGAATAGACATAGTCAGGGCGGATGTTCTACCATCAGAAAAATCACAGGTCATCAAAGAACTTCAGGCTAAGGGTGAATTTGTAGCTATGGTCGGTGACGGTATAAATGATGCTCCAGCCCTAGCCCAGGCAGATGTAGGTATAGCTATAGGTAATGGTACAGATGTTGCCATAGAATCAGCAGATATAGTATTGATGAAAAATAAATTGATGGATGTTCCTAACTCAATCAAACTGAGTAAAGAGACTATTAAAAATATTAAGCAAAATTTAGGTTGGGCCTTTGGTTATAATATAATAGGCATACCCTTTGCAGCGGGACTTGTTTATTTATTCGGAGGTCCTCTCCTAAACCCTATGATAGCAGCTGCAGCAATGAGTATGTCATCAGTCAGTGTAGTATCTAATGCTCTTAGACTAAGGAATTTTAAGACCTTTTAATAAATAGAGGCCAGGCATTCTAGTGATGTGACCCCAAATGTTAGATTTTTAAGTCCAATTTTTGGGAGTCGGTAAAAATGAATGCCTGACCTCTTTTTTATATGCTCTTTTTTATATGCTCTTTTTAATTAAACCGACCTCGACTTCTATATCTCAATCTTAATCTTAATACTTAGTGTATATCTATTACAGATTTATCCTTTAAGCCTAAAGACTTTAATTTTGCCAAAACCTCCTGATGATCTGGATGGTTTATATATGCTGGCAGTGCCTCAGATGAAGCCAAATCCACAAAAAGGATTATATCCATATTGTTTTCCTTGTCTTCTAAACAATTTATAGAAAACTTATAGCCTTCTATAACCTTGTGTGTATTTTCTAATTTTTCGTATGTTTCTTCCAATAACCTATCTACTTTGTCTAGGCAATCCCTATCCTCAAATTTGAACAGTACTATGTGCTTCATGATGAACCTCCTCTTGAATTCTCTATTTACCTTGATTATATAATAAAGTTCTATTATTTCCAATACTTTTTGTAATATAAGACTATATACAGACATTCCTTTACTAATATTCATATTATAACGAACTTTATTACTTGAATATTGACATAAAATTTGATATAATTATTTCATAGAATGCATGGAAAGATGCTATGTCTATTTAGTAAATTGATTCATATATCATTATATGATATAATACTATGATAAATGAGCTTGGGGAAGGGATAGAGATATGAATAGACAAAAAATTCTAATTGTAGAGGACGATAAAGACATATTGGAGTTAATGGCTGAATTTTTACAAGCTAAAAACTACATAGTTGATACTGCCACTAATGGTGTTGAATGCATTAAAAAGTTTAAAGAATCTGAGTACGATATGATTATCTTGGATGTAATGATGCCTAATTTAGATGGATATACTACTTGCAAGATAATTAGAAATACTTCCAATATTCCTATAATATTCCTAACTGCTTTGACTGATGAATCCGACCAAATAAAGGGTTTTGAACTTGGATGTGATGATTATATCACCAAGCCATTTTCATTTAACTTACTAGTAAAGAGGGTAGAGGCCGTTCTTAAAAGGAGTCAAAACGAAAATAAAAATACTTCTCTTGACTTTGAAGATATGTCTCTTGACTTGAACACCTATACTATAAAAGTTCAAGACAGGGTAGTTGAGTTGACCTTGAAAGAGTTTAATATACTTAAGGAACTAATAGAAAAATACCCACAAGTAATTACTAGAGAAACCCTTTTAGATAGCATATGGGGCTATGATTATTATGGGGACTCAAGAATAGTCGATGCACATATAAAGAATATTAGAAAGAAAATTGGTCTTCCATACATAAAGACTGTGAAAGGCATAGGTTATACACTTGAAAAACTTGAAAACTAGGTTAGAAAAAACTAGCATAAAGACCAAGGTATTCTTTACAACATCAATACTGGCCCTAACATTGGCAATATTGATTTTATCCTTAGTCTACTTGCTCTTACCACCTCATTATCAGAGGCAAAAAGAAGAGAATGCTGCCAAGCTAGTAGATAATATCTGCAGGGATGTCAATAACAAGTCTTTTCAAACTATTAAGAATAGGTTGGACAAGGTATCAAGTAGCAATGTTATGTACATAAGTCTTATGTCGCCGGACTCAAAACTCTTGTATGAAAAAAATGAATTCTTGATTCATATGAACAAGTACGAAGAGGTTAATTTTGACTTGGACAAGATAACCACTTTTGAAAAAATACGAGTAGCTGATAGAGAGGGTGAACACACTCTGAGGATAACTACCATTTTTTATCCTATGAAAGACACGGCGGATGCTATAAGAGGACTGTCACCAATGATTATTATAATAGTAATACTCTTATCATTCTTGGGTTCGTACATTTACTCCGAATTTATAACTAGTCCATTACTAAAAATTATTGATATGGAGCAGTACCAAATAGCTAAAAGAAAAAAATTTATAGGTGCTATTTCTCATGAGCTAAAGACTCCTATAACCATAATAAGTGGGCAATTGGAGGGTATGATCTATAATATAGGTAAATTCAAGGACAGGGATTTGTACCTCAAGAAATGTTATGATACTACCCAAGATCTTAAACTCCTAGTATACCAAATGATGGAACTATCTAAGAAGGAAATCTTGGATGCAACCTTGAATAGGTCCTATATATGTCTAGCGGATATAATAGAATCTGTATCAGAGAAACATAGGTTTTTATACGAAGAAAAGAGCATAAACTTTAGTTTGAATATGAAATCAAAAGGTTATATATACGCCTACAAAGACAGTGTTGTCACTGTCATGAACAACCTTATCAGTAATGCTATTAAGTATACGCCTGA
The DNA here is from genome assembly GCF_000758885.1 of Peptostreptococcus sp. MV1. Lineage (GTDB taxonomy): Bacteria > Bacillota > Clostridia > Peptostreptococcales > Peptostreptococcaceae > Peptostreptococcus. Next base: position 49,434 of record NZ_JRNB01000001.1, read on the forward strand.
GGGTTATTCAGTGATTATAGTTCTTGAAGAACAAAAGAGAAAATTTCAGGAACCTAAAATAATATTTACAATAGAAAACACTGGAGTTAGTTTGAGCAAGAAAGAACTCAAAAATGTATTTGAACCTCTATACAGGGTTGAAAGCTCTAGAAATAGGGACACAGGGGGTAGTGGTCTAGGCCTCTTCTTTGTGGGACAGATACTTTCAACTCAGGGATTTTCTTATGAAATGTTTTCAAGAGAGAATTCTATCGTTTTTAGAATAGAATTTAACTCTTAATATATTTTTATTATTTACAAATTATTTATTTTGAATTATGGAGGTACTAAATGAATTCAAACCAGAAAACTGCTAGTAGCCAGGGCTTGTTCCCTCTACTTTCTGAAAAAAATGTTAATATGAAAAAAGAGATATTGGCAGGTATCACAACATTTTTAACAATGGCTTATATTATAGCTGTTAACCCTAGTACACTAGCTGCTGCTGGCATGGATGCCGGTGCCCTAGTAACCGCTACATGTTTGGCTGCTGCACTTGGTTGTTTTATCATGGGATTTATGGCCAACCTACCATTCGCCCTTGCATCAGGTATGGGCTTGAACGCATTCTTTGCTTACACAGTTGTATTAAAGGGTGGAATTCCATGGGAAACTGCTCTTACTGCAGTATTTGTTGAAGGTATAATATTTATTTTCTTGACACTATTTAAGGTTAGAGAAGCGGTAGTAAACTCTATACCTCTAAATATGAAGCATGGTGTTACGGCAGGTATTGGTATATTTATAGCCTTTATAGGTCTAAAGGGATGTGGCCTTATCATTGCAAATGAAGCTACTTTCGTTAGTATGGGACATCTTTCACCAACCGTTATATTTGCCTTTATAGGTCTATTTGTAATCGGCGTAATGGACAAGAAGAATATGAAGGGATCTATACTGGCTGGTATAGCTGTTTCTTCTATTATGGCTTGGATATATGCTGCACTTAATCCAGAAATGGCAACTAAGTTGGGAATTTTCCTTCCTGCAGGTATCTTCAAGTTTGAATCAATCGCTCCAATAGCTGGTAAGGTTGACTTTGGATTCTTCTCACATCCAAAAGACATAGGTAACTTCTTCGTTATAGTTTGTACTTTCTTGTTTGTCGATTTCTTCGATACAGTAGGTACATTAGTTGGTGTTTGCTCTAAGGCAAATATGCTTGATGAAGATGGCAAGGTTCCTAATGTAGGTAGAGCCCTACTAGCTGACTCATTGGCTACTACTATAGGTGCCCTACTAGGTGTATCAACTGTTACTACATATGTTGAGTCATCTACAGGTGTTCTTGCTGGTGGCAAGACAGGTTATACAGCTATTACTGTAGGTGTACTATTCCTAATAGCTATGTTCTTCTCACCAATATTTATAGCTATTCCAGCTTGTGCAACTGCACCAGCCCTTATATATGTTGGTTACTTGATGATCAGTTCTCTACGTGAAGTAGACCTACACAACGTAACTGAAGGTCTTCCAGCCTTTATTACAGTAATCAGTATGGCCCTTACTTACAGTATAGGTGATGGTTTAACTATAGGTATCCTATCATATGTATTGATAAACTTAATATATAACATATTTGCTAAGCCTGAAGAAAGAGAAAAGATTTCTTTGGTAATGATAATTCTAGGAATTCTATTCTTGATTAAATTATTATTCTTATAAAATTAGTCAGGGATAAATATTAATTGACAAAAAACGTCAAATTGATATAATTAAATATAGATTAAATATCGAGGACTATTGTATATGTATTTATTCAATAGTCCTTTATCTTGAAAAAAATTATTTGATATAAATACGAGAGGAGATAATATGTTACAGGTAACTGATGTCGGCCTAAGATTTGGCGACAAGGAGCTATACAAGGAAGTAAACCTAAAATTTACAAAGGGTAATTGCTACGGTGTGATAGGAGCAAATGGGGCAGGAAAGTCCACTTTTCTAAAAATACTATCAGGAGAAATAGAACCCAATACGGGAGTAATATCAATCACAGAAAAGGAAAGAATGTCAGTCCTAAAGCAGGACCACTTTAAATATGACCAGTCTACTGTTTTGGATACAGTAATAATGGGCCACGAAAGACTTTGGACTATTATGAAGGAGAAGGACGCCCTATATATGAAGGAAGACTTTTCTGATGAAGATGGTATAAAGGCAGCTGAACTTGAAGGTGAATTTGCAGAACTAGATGGCTGGGATGCTGAGACAAATGCAGAAAAAATCTTGATGGGACTAGGTATCGAAAAAGACCTACACTATTCACTTATGTCTGAACTAACAGGAGCTGAAAAGGTCAAGGTCCTACTTGCTCAGGCCCTATTTGGAAGTCCTGAAATCCTTCTACTGGACGAGCCTACTAACCACTTGGACTATGCCTCTATAAAGTGGCTAAATGAGTTCATAATAGGCCTAGATGAGACAATAGTCATAGTTGTATCCCATGATAGACACTTCCTAAATACTATATGTACCCATATAGTAGACGTCGACTTTGGCAAGATTCAGTTGTATACTGGTAACTATGACTTCTGGTATGAATCAAGTCAGCTAGCCCTACAATTGATGAAAGACCAGAACAAGAAGGCAGAAGAAAAAATCGCCCAGCTAAAGGAATTTATAGCTAGATTCTCTTCTAACGCCTCTAAGGCCAAGCAGGCTACATCTAGAAAGAAGCAGCTTGAAAAGTTAAATATAGAGGAAATACAGCCTTCTAGAAGGAAGTACCCATACGTTGCCTTCAAACCTGAAAGAGAAATCGGTAATGAGGTCCTAGAGGTCCACAACATCACCAAGGTCATAGATGGAGTAAAGGTTTTGAATGATATATCATTTAGACTAGAAAATGACGACAAGGTAGTATTTATGGGGGATGATATGGCTTCTACAGCCCTATTCAATATCCTGTCAGAGAAGGATACTGACTTTGAAGGTAGCTTCAAGTGGGGTGTAACTACTTCACAGGACTATATGCCAAAGAACCACAATGAATACTTTGATGGCTGCGACCTATCTCTAGTTGATTGGTTGAGACAGTACTCTGAGGAAAAGAGTGAGTCATACATTAGAGGTTTCCTTGGTAGGATGCTATTTAGTGGAGATGAGGCCCTCAAGGAAGCCAATGTACTAAGTGGAGGAGAGAAGGTTAGGTGTATGCTATCAAAATTGATGCTATCTAATGCCAATGTGCTAATATTGGATGACCCAACCAACCACCTTGACCTTGAATCTATAACTTCAGTAAATAAGGCTCTAGAAGATTACAAGGGAGTTCTACTATTTACATCGCATGACCACCAGTTTATATCTTCTATAGCTAATAGGATCATATTTATCGGTGAGAATGGTATCCTAGACAGGAAGATGGACTTTGAAGACTTTATTGAAAGCGAAGAAATACAAGGCCTATTAAAGAAAATCGTCCAAGAGTAGCATTTCCTATAAAAGGTTTAAATCAAAAGCTATAAAAGGTTTAAGTCAAAAGCGTCATAATTATTCACAAATTTTATGTATATTAAATCCACTTAATTTTATAAGTATAACTATTGACACTTTTTATGCAAGTTTATATACTAGATTTACGACTTATATTTTAAAAAATCAAATACTTACGACTACAATAAATGAACTTTTAATCTAAGTCATTTATTGTAGTCATAAATTCTCAATTTTTCATTAGTAATATTCAAAAATATTTTTCAGTTTTTGGATATTATTAATTGTATTTTATGGGTAAAATATGTTATAATGATTTCGTTGGGATATGGTATATAAAAATCATAAGTTATGAACATGAATATCAAAGGAGGTGTAGTACTTGATTTATGGTTACTGTAGGGCAACTACAAGCAAACAAATAGAACTTGGTTATTTGGAAGAGCAAGAAGATCTTATAAAAGAAAGATATTTTGAGAGTATTGTTTTCAAAGAAACCTCACTTGATATGAATGTTAAACCTGAATTTGAAAAAGTTATAGATTTATTAGAACCGGAAGATATACTGGTTGTTACACAATTGGATAGGTTTGCTACTTCAATAGGTGATGCAATTGATATTATAACATCTATTAGGAACAAGCAGGCATCTATTCATATTTTGAATATTGGACTTATAGATTTTTCAATTTTAGGAAATATATTATTTGATACCTTATCTGCTGTAAATAATTTTGATAAGGCTCTTTTAGTAGAGAGAATTCAATCCGGCAAGAACAAAGCCAAAAAAACGAGTGGCTTTAAAGAAGGAAGACCAAAGAAGTTTACCCAGGAGCAAATACAAGAGGCTCTAGATATGCTTAACTCTTATTCATACAAGAAGGTAGAGGAATTGACTGGTATATCAAAGAGTACACTTATAAGAGCAAAAAAACAAACTGTAAGGTAAAATCTATGTATCTATATAGAGTATATAGCATATTTAATCCTGTGTATACGATTTAAAGAACGTGTAATTATACAGTTTAAAATTCAAAAAGTAATTATACTATTAACAGTTAACAGTAATTTTTATGGACTATTTAGGACCCTGTCTTAATTAGTCCATTTTTTAGGATATTTATACTTGAAAGGTGTTTTTATAATTGTATAAAATGGGTATATAATGTCTATCATTGAATATATTTTCCTGCTATAATTAGCAGGTGAGGAGGAATGGACATGTTTGATTTAGATAAAATTTTCAAAAATAAAAAACCTGGCTTTATAGGCATGAAAAATACAGTATATTCGATTGTAGTACCAGTAATACATATAAATAACGAGCAACACTTGATATTTCAGGTAAGGAATAAAAATCTAAAGGCACAACCTGGTGAAGTTTCTTTTCCCGGTGGCCAAGTCGAAGATGGTGAATCTCCTCTTGATGCAGCTATTAGAGAATTTTCTGAAGAAATGTGCTGTAGTCCAGACAAACTTCGCATAATTAATAAATTAGATACCTATATGGCAGCTGCCAAGGGTATAATCCACTGTTTTTTGGCCGAGGTTGATAAGGACTTCAGGCTTGATATTAAAAATGACGAAGTAGAGAGACTATTTACAGTACCTATTAGTTATTTTCTAAAAAACGAACCCCTTGTTCTAAACAATAAAATTAATATTAATCCAGGTGATGACTTTCCCTTTGACGAAATGAACATTCCCAGATCTTACTATTGGGGTAGTTTCACCTATCCAGTATCTTTTTATAAGATTGGCGAGACAGTTATATGGGGCATTACAGCCAATATTGTAAACAGTTTTTCAAAAAAACTAATATAACTTATCTTTAATTTGCATATTTGTGTTATAATTACTTATATATGATTGGAGAGATTAATTTGCAAAAGTATATTGGTCTCTTCACAGAATAAAACTTAAAAGGGGGAGCTTTTTGCTGAGAGGAATTTTTTCGACCCTTAAACCCATTGGATAATGCCAGTGTTGGAATTTTTTGTCTCACACTAGTGGGACTTTTTTTATTATACAAAAGGAGATGATAGACATGGTATTAGCAGATATCGCAGTTATGCCCTTGAGACCATATGGTAATGAGGAAGAAATGTACAAGGTAGTGGATGAGTGTATAGAGCTCATAAAAAAGAGTGGTTTAAAATATGAAATTGGTGCCAATTCTACGACTGTAGAAGGAGACCTAGATACTGTTTTTGACTTAGGAAAAAGGGTGCACCTTGTTCCATTTGAACTTGGTTGCGAAAGGGTCATCACAATATTTAGGATAGACCAGAAAAAGGGTGGATTATCTATTGATGAAAAGCTTAAACACCACAGATAGGATTAAGAATTTTGCCTATCCATTGGCGACATTTATAGGTTTGATAATTTTATGGGAAGTGTCTGTAGATAAATTTTCCATACCTTCCTATATACTGCCTAGTCCCCAGGATATTTATACAGAATTCGTCAATGACTGGCAGGTTTTGTCCATGCACAGTAGGGTTACTTTATTGGAAACACTTATAGGCTTATCTATTTCCGTAGTTATTTCTCTATTTATTGGTATGATTATGGATTTTGTGCCCCTTATCAAGAAGTGTTTCCAACCTATCATGTATGTAACCCAGATGATACCTACAATAACTATAGCACCTCTTTTGGTGATTTGGTTTGGGTTTGGGATCAAGTCCAAGGTCTTATGTGTTATTTTGACCTGCTTTTTCCCTATGCTGATTAATTTTATGGACGGTATGGATAGTATAGATAGGGACCTTTTAAACCTCTTCAAAATCATGAAGGCTGATAGGTTTAAGACCTTTTTTCACCTAAAGTTTCCAATGGCCATGGACAAGTTTTTTACCGGACTAAAGATTTCTTCTACCTATGCCTTTGTAGCAGCAACCGTTGCAGAATGGCTGGGTGGTAGTGCAGGTTTAGGTGTATATATGGTCAGGGCCAAAAGTTCCTACGCCCTTGACAAGGTATTTGCCTGCACCATACTAGTTGTAATATTCAGCTTATTGTTTGTAGGACTTATTTCAATATTAAAAAAGATATTTATAAAATGGAGGTAAATATGAAAGTAAAGAAAATTTTATCATTGGCCTTAGTTGGTATGCTAGCTATAGCTAGTTTGTCTGCTTGTTCAGACGGCAAGGATGCAGGAAAGGGAGGAAATGGTGACAAGCTAGAAAAGGTAACTCTAATGCTTGACTATACACCTAATACAAACCATACAGGTATATACTTAGCCAAGGAAAAAGGCTACTACAAGGACCTTGGTATAGATTTAGATATTTTACAGCCATCGGATAGTGACTCAGCAACACTAGTCGCTAGTGAGAAGGCCCAGTTTGGTGTTAGCTACCAGGAGGATGTAACATATGCATTGACAAGAGAGAAAGACCCTCTTCCAGTTAAAGCCATAGCTACAATTATCCAGCACAATACATCTGGTTTTGCTGCTCCAGCTGACAAGAAAATCAAGACTGCCAAGGACTTTGAAGGCAAGACATATGGAGGATGGGGTTCTCCATCAGAAGAGGCCATCATCAAACTTGCCATGGAAAAGAAGGGTGCAGACTTTAGCAAGTTAAATAGGGTAGATATAGGTCAGGATGACTACTTTACTGCTACTAAGAAAAATATAGATTTCGCTTGGATATTCGAGGCATGGACAGGTGTAGAGGCCAAGCTAAAGAATATGGACCTAGACTATATTCCTATCAAGGACATAGACCCAGCCCTAGACTACTACACACCAATACTAATCACAAACAACAAAACTATAAAGGAAAACCCAGACCTAGTTAAGAAATTTATGAAGGCAACTAGCAAGGGTTATGAAGAAGCTATCAAGGATCCTGCAGCTGCGGCTGAAATACTTAGCAAGGCTGTTCCAGAACTTGACAAGAACCTAGTAAAGGCAAGTCAGGACTACTTGGCCAAGCTATACAAGGATGACGCTCCTAGATGGGGTGAAATGAAGGCTGATGTATGGAAGAACTATGCCAAGTTCATGCAGGATAATGGTCTAATTAAAAAACCTTTAAATGTTGATGAGGCTTTCACAAATGAATTCTTACCAGAAGCAAAATAAGATAGTCTTTGAAAATATCAGCAAGTACTATGGTGATACAAAAATTTTGGATGATATCAGCCTCTATATAAATGAGGGTGAACTAGTAGCTATAGTAGGCCCAAGTGGTTGTGGTAAGTCTACCATATTCAATATAATGGCAGGACTCAGCCATCAATCTTCGGGGAATTTTACAATTGATGGCAAGCTCAGCTATATGTATCAGAAGGACCTCTTGCTACCCTACAAAAGCATCCTAGACAATGTTGCCCTGCCAATGATAATAGAAGGCCAGTCAAGAACCAAGGCTAGAGATCTTGTAAAACCCTACTTCAAGACATTTGAACTAGAGGGCTACGAAAATATGTACCCCCATGAATTGTCAGGTGGTATGAGGCAGAGGGCCAACTTTATGAGGACCTACTTTTCATCAAGTGATATCATCCTTTTGGACGAGCCATTTGGAGCCCTCGATTCTATTACCAAGGCCTCTATACAGGACTGGTTTCTAAAAGTTAGGAAAAAGATGAATTCAACCATCTTCCTCATAACCCACGATATAGATGAGGCCATTCATCTGGCTGACAGGATCTATGTTGTATCAAATAAGCCAGCCCATATCAAGGAAGAAATTTCCCTTTATCCAGATAATTTTGATAAGGGTGACATGGAAAATGTGGCCAAGCTAAAGGCCCATATAATGGACCTAATCAGGTCCTAGTATTCGCTATATCTTGTCTGTATCACTTGGTATAGACGGACATATATAGAAAATTTAATAGTGCTTAAAAGACCAACCTCAAAAGTATGCTAACTCCCTAAAGTTTATAGCTTTTGCAGGTTGGTTTTTTGTCAAGTCTTATTGAAATATGATATAATTAAATATTGAGAAATAAGACGGAGGTAGTCATGAATATAGATAGAGAAAAACTTTCACCCATGATGAAAAAATACTTAGAAACAAAGGATGAATATCCTGATTGTATTCTTTTTTATAGATTAGGGGACTTTTATGAGATGTTCTTTGATGATGCCCTGCTTGCATCCAAGATATTAGATATTGCTCTTACAGGTAAGGCCTGTGGGCTAGAGGAGAGGGCTCCCATGTGTGGAGTACCCTATCATTCAGCATCTTCATATCTTAGCAAGCTAGTAGAAGCAGGCTACAAGGTTGCAATTGGCGAGCAGGTTGAAGATCCCGCAACTGCCAAGGGACTGGTAAAAAGAGCAGTAGTAAAGATCGTTACCCCTGGAACCTTACTAGAGGATGATTCACTAGAGAGGACATCCAACAAATATTTGATGGCCATCTACTGTCATGGTCAGGATGCTTCCATCGCCTATGTGGACATCAGTACAGGTGAATTAAACGCTTCATTGATGCCTATTGACAAGGTAAAAAACGAGGTGGCTAAAATTCTTCCTAGTGAGATAATATCAAATAGTCACGATATTTTGTCCTCTTTGACACCTATATCGGATATGGCCAACATATACCTAAACCAGGACTTTGATTCGGTCCTACTAGACGATAAGATAGTCGGTGATACCTTTGACCAGGCCTATCTGGACAAGCTGGGTCTAGGGAAAGATAATTTGATAATATATTCTCTAGCCATTGTCCTAAACTATATCACTAGAACCCAGATGATGAAGGATAGCAATATAAATACAATAAATATCTATCAATCGGGAGACTATATGGTCTTGGACCTATTTACCCGTATCAACTTAGAGTTGACTAAAACAATCAGGTCAAACAAGAAAAAGGGGAGCCTACTCCAGGTCCTAGATGCCACATCTACACCAATGGGGTCTAGAATGCTTAAGAAGCAAATCGAACAACCCCTTATAAACAAGGATATGATAGACCACCGCCTGGATGTCACTCAGGAGATAAAAGACGACTACATATTGACAGATGAGCTAAAGACATCCGTATCGTCTATTTTTGACCTAGAGAGAATATGTGCCAAGATAGCCTATGATAGGGTATCTCCCAAGGACCTAGTCAACCTAAAAAACAGTATTGGAGTCCTTCCGTCCATTATAGAAACCATATCAAATTCTAGTGCCAGTGGTCTAAAATCCTTTATAAGTGGTTTGGACTGCCTAGACGATATATACGAGCTTGTAAACAAGTCAATTATGGATGCCCCATCACAGGGCATAAAGGATGGAAATGTTATAAAGGCAGGATATTCTGAAGAACTGGATCAGCTGAGAGATATCTCTCAAAATGGTGCCTTTATGATAAAGGATATAGAGCAGAGAGAAAGAGAAAAAACAGGAACCAAGTCTCTTAAGATAGGTTATAACAAGGTCTTTGGCTACTATATAGAAATTACCAAGGCTGCCCTTGTGCAAATGGATATAGACGAGTCCTATATCAGAAAGCAGACCCTGGTAAATGCCGAAAGATTTATTACACCTGAGCTAAAAGAAATTGAAGATAAGATATTAAATGCTGAAGACAAGATAAAGACTATGGAATATGAATTCTTCAAGGAAATCCGTAACGAAATATATAAAAACATAGAGAGGATACAGATTGTCGCATCAAAGATAGCCCAACTAGACCTCTATTTGTCCAATGCAATAATAGCCAATAGGTACAAGTATACGAGACCTAGCATAAATCAGGAAGGAATATTATATATAGATGGTGGTAGGCATCCAGTAATTGAACAGATTATCGGAGAAGAGAACTTTATAGATAATGATACAAGTATTGGATACGACAATATGATAAATATTATAACAGGCCCAAATATGTCTGGTAAGTCTACCTATATGAGGCAGGTTGCCCTTATTACACTCATGGCCCATATCGGTTCATTTGTACCAGCTAGGTCTGCAAATATACCTATAGTAGACCGCATTTTTACAAGGGTTGGGGCAAGTGATGACCTTGCCCAAGGCCAGTCTACCTTTATGGTTGAAATGGATGAGGTTAGTCAAATCCTATCGAATGCTACTAAAGACAGTTTGATTATCCTAGATGAGATAGGAAGGGGAACCAGTACCTATGACGGTATCTCCCTAGCCTGGTCAATAGTAGAATATATCCATAAAAATATAGGTGCCAAAACCCTGTTTGCAACCCACTACCATGAATTAACTGACCTTGAAGGCAAGTACCCAAGGATTCAAAATCACTCTGTCTCAGTACAGGAAGATGGTGAAGATGTGGTATTCTTGAGAAAGATTGTCCAGGGGGCTGCCGATAAGAGTTATGGTATATACGTTGCCAAGCTGGCAAAACTCCCTGACCAAGTGATAGAAAGGGCGGACCAGATACTAGCTGAGCTAGAAAAAAAACATATAGAAAACTCAGCCAGCATAGACCAATCAAACAAAGATGATATACAACTAAGTTTTGATACGCTATTAAATCCCGCTCAAAAATCCCCAAGTAAAATAAAGGATACAAATCTGCTTAAAGAAACAGACGAAAGAGCAGAATTCCATATTTCTACAATTAAATCAGAGTCATTTGACAATTTAAAGATAATTAATGACTCATATAAAGTCTTTATTGAAGAGATATTGGATATAGATATCATGAATTCTACACCTATGGATATCATGAATACTATGTACGAGTTACAGAAAAAGGCAAAAAAAATAAGTAAGAATTAGGAGGTGGCCATGGCTAAGATAAATATATTAGACGATTCAACTATAAACAAAATAGCTGCCGGAGAAGTAATAGAGAGGCCATCATCTATCATCAAAGAAGTTGTTGAAAACTCTCTTGATGCAGGTGCTAGCAGTATCTCCATTCAGATAGAAAATGCTGGCAAGGACCTGATTAAGATTATTGACAATGGTTCTGGTATAGAGGCTGACGATATAAACAAGGCATTTTTGAGGCACGCCACTAGCAAGATATCTAGGGCAGAGGACCTGTCTAGCCTTCATTCACTTGGTTTCAGGGGGGAGGCCCTTGCCTCTATAGCCGCTGTATCCAAGGTAGATATGGTTACTAAGACCAAATATGCCCTTATGGCTACTCGACTAATTATAAGTGGTGGCAAAGTAGAGTCAAAGAGCCCAACAAGTGCAAAACAAGGTACTCAACTATCAATAAGGGACCTCTTCTACAATGTGCCTGCCAGGAGAAAATTTTTAAAGTCCAACCATGCGGAGAGTATAAATATTACTGACCTAGTAAATAAGCTGGCTATAGGAAATCCTGGTGTCAGTATTAAATATACAAACAACGGTAAGACTATATTTGAAACACTTGGAGATGGTAACCTCTACAATACTATCCGTATGATTTATGGGAAGAATGTCAGTGACCACCTGATAAAAATAGACTACCAGTCCAATTACTACAAAATTTCTGGCTTTATAGCCAACAACAATATATATAGGTCAAATAGGAACAACCAATTGATATTTATAAACGGAAGGTATGTAAAGAGCCCTAATATAATGAATGCAATAAATTCTGCCTATAAGGACATCATACCTATAAACAAGTATCCAGTTTATTTTATAAACCTTGAAATAGACCCAGCCAAGATAGACGTAAATATTCACCCCAGCAAGCTGGAGGTAAAATTTGATAACGAGGGTCCTATCCTTGAAGACCTTGGCGACTATATTAGAGGGAGTCTCCTTAAAAATAGCCTAGTAGGTAGGTATAGGAGTAAAAAGTCTGAAAGGTCAACTTACGAGTCCAACGATACATTTAGGTCATTTGATTCCTTCTCATATTCGAAAAAAGAGCAGGAAACAAACTTAAATCTAGTAAGGGAAAATGGACAAGAGGCCTTTAGGTCCGGCGAGCCTTCTCAAAAAGAGGATAAAATATCGCCTCTAGAAGTTTCTGAATCTGTGGAAGTAAGACAATCCTATACAGAGTCCAATGTCAAACCACTTGACCAGGCAATTAACCTAAAAGATATCAAGTCCCTAGATATGGTAAGGAAAGAAAATCCATCAATCAATATAGATGAAACTAGCGCCAATTCATATAAATCCACTAGAGATATGAATACAATAACTGACACTCATATAAGTCCTAGTCAAGAGGGCCAGCTTTCCTTTATGGATGGTCAAGAAGATGAAAGAGATGAATTTAAAGATCTTAACTATATTGGTATATTATTCAACACATATATCATATTTTCCAAGGGTGAGCAGATGTACCTTATGGACCAACACGCAGCCCATGAAAGAGTCCGCTTTGAAATGTATATGAAGAGTTTTAAGTCCGACTCAATCAGGATTCAATACCTACTAGACCCCATAATAATGGATCTTTCACCAGTAGATATGGAGATAGCCAGTCGCAACATTGACCTATTCGAAAGATATGGCTTTATTGTAGAGATCTTTGGTCACAAAAATATAAGCGTAAGAGGCCTTCCAAATACATTTGGTAGACCTGAATCTGAAAAATTCATTTATGAGCTAATAGACAAGTTTTCCGACTTTGCTAAGTCCTCAAAAAAAGACAGTATATATGATAGCAAGTATGATGAAATAGCTGAAATAGCTTGCAAGTCTGCCATCAAGGCCAATGACAAGCTAGACTATAATGAGGTAATGGCCCTACTCGAATCATTGAAGAAGTGTCAAAACCCCTATACCTGCCCACATGGAAGACCTGTAATGGTATCCATCAGCAAGTATGATATAGAAAAGATGTTTAAGAGAAAGATGTAGTAGGCTAATCCCAGAAAGGAGCTAATATGGAAAATAAAATACCAATTCTTATACTGACTGGTCCAACTGCAGTTGGCAAGACAGACCTATCTATCAAGTTGGCAAAAATCCTAAACGCTGAAATCATATCGGCTGATTCCATGCAAATATATAGGTATATGGACATAGGAAGTGCCAAGGTCAGCCCCCAGGAAATGAATGGAGTAGTCCACCATATGATAGATATCATAGACCCCGACCAGGATTTTTCAGTATCTGAATTCAAGGACAGGGCAGAAGCCATAATAGAAGATATACATTCCAGGGACAAGCTGGCAATAATAACCGGTGGTACAGGCCTATACTTAAATTCAATCCTCTTCGATATGGACTTTGGCCAGTCAGAATCAGATCCAAAAATAAGAAAAGAGCTTGAAAATATATTGGAAGAAAAGGGTATAGACTACCTTCATTCAATTCTTGAAGAAATTTCGCCTAAAACAGCCGAACGAATCCACAAAAATAATACTAAGAGGGTCATCAGGGCCATAGAAGTATATAGGTCTGGTGGAGAACTAGGTGATTTTTCAAAAGACCTAAGATTAAATGAAAAATACCAGGCCCATACCATTGTATTAAATAGGGATAGGGTCCACCTCTATGAACGTATTAACTACAGGGTTGACCTTATGTTTGATAATGGCCTCTTAGATGAAGTCCAAGAACTACACAAGAAGGGCTATACAAAGGACATGACATCAATGAAGGGTATAGGTTATAAGGAAGTACTAGACTATTTTGATGGGCTGGTGACTCTAGAAGATGCCAAAAACTCGATCAAGCAGTCATCTAGAAGGTATGCAAAAAGGCAGATAACCTGGTTTAAGAAGTACCCTGACGCCCTTTGGATTGACCTTGATGAGATAAGTGAAATTAACGACCAGATAAGTATGATCAAGGATTTTTTAAAAAATAAATAAGCACAAATCCTCTTACTCACTTGCTTCTTATATAGAATCAAGCTTCCATAAGTAGGACTTATAAAAATCACGGAAAAAGGAGATAGATATAATGCTAAAAGAAACCGAAGAATTATTACTCAATAAGTATGGTATAGACAAGAAAATATTTAACCTATCCAAAGAGGTAGACCAAGAAATACAAGAGCAATTTGATAAATTAAAGGAAATCAGAGAATACAACCAGCTAAAGGTCCTAAATGCAATGCAGGAAGTAAACCTTAGTGACAACCACTTCAACTGGACTACTGGCTATGGCTATAACGATATAGGACGTGAAAAGGTAGAAGAAATATATGCCAAAATATTCCATGCAGAGGATGCCCTTGTAAGACCCCAGATAGTAAATGGTACCCATGCCTTGTCTCTTACTGTACAGGGTATAGTTAGGCCTGGAGATGAAATCCTATCAATTACATCTGCCCCATACGACACTCTACAGGGTGTCATTGGTATTAGGGAGGAGAAGGGATGTCTAAAGGAATTCGGTGTGACATATAGCCAGGTAGACTTTCTAGAAAATGGTGATATAGATATAGAGGGTGCCAAGGCAGCCATAAATGAAAAAACAAAACTAGTCATGATCCAAAGGTCCAAGGGCTATGCTTGGAGAAAATCACTAAGCATTAGAGATATCAAAGAGGCCATACAAGCAGTAAAATCTGTAAATCCCGACCTGATTGTAATGGTAGATAACTGCTACGGAGAATTCCTAGATATACTTGAGCCAACTGATGTTGGAGCCGATGTAATGGCAGGCTCTCTAATTAAGAATCCTGGTGGAGGTTTAGCCCTGGCAGGAGGATATATAGTGGGTAGGGCAGACATAGTAGAGATGATATCATATAGACTGACTTGCCCAGGTATAGGCAAGGAATGTGGCCTAACATTTGGAACTACAAGGTCTATTCTTCAGGGTCTATTTATAGCTCCATATGTAGTATCGCAGGCTATAATGGGGGCTATCTTCTGTGCTAGACTATACGAAAAATTAGGCTACAAGGTAAACCCAGCCTATGATGCAGAAAGAAGCGACATAATCCAGATAGTCCAGCTACATAGTGCAGATGAACTGATAAAATTCTGTGAAGGTGTCCAGGCAGCAGCCCCAGTAGACTCCTACCTAACACCAGTTCCATGGGATATGCCAGGCTACGACGACCAGGTAATCATGGCAGCCGGTGCTTTTGTCCAGGGTTCTTCAATTGAATTAAGTGCAGACGGACCGATTAGACCACCTTACAACGTATACTTCCAGGGAGGAATGACATACGACCACTCAAAAATGGGCTCTTTGAAGGCCTTGCAACAAATGAACATTTTATAAAATAAGGAAATAGATGATAGTGCTTGACTGCTAACAATTAGATAAAATTAAGTAATACCACTCGATGACGAAGACCACAAAGCCCAACTGCAAAGCAGGTCTGGATTTTGCTGAGTCAAGCAAATGGTATTACAAATTTTAATCTAGGTTAGCATAAAGCACATATCACTATTTCCTTTTTCAATTCCAATACAATCTCTTTTATAGTTCAATAGGATTGACCACGACTCCAATAGCAGCCAGGTACTTTTTCAAGCCATCAAGAGATATATTAACTGTCTTGTGGTTTACATTTGGGTGGAAGTTTAACTGTTCTCCTGTCATGACACTCTTGTCTAAGAAGAACTGGACTTCCTTGCCAGTATCATTTATAAGAGAGAAGGGGTTGACTGATCCCGGTGTCAATTTTAATACCTTCATTAATCTTTCTGGTGAACCAAAAGATAGTCTTGTTGAACCGATTTTACCTCTTATATCTACCATATCAACCTTTGCATTGTGTTCTGCAGTAATTAGGTAGTACTTGTTGCCCTTGGCATTTCTCAAAAATAGGTTTTTGCACTGGATGCCTGGAGCCCTATCAGCTATCTTGTCCATATCTTCGGCAGTAAATAGTGGTTCATGTTCTATCACCTTATATTCAATACCCAAAGAGTCTAATTTATCATAAACCTGCTGTTCATTTTCCAAAATTTCCATAGTATCCTCCTATCTAAATATATATTTCATATATTGCATTATAGCATATCTAATAATTTATTACCACAAGACCACAAATAAGGAACCATTTACCACATTTAGTATCTAAAATAAGTGTTTTTAGGATAATTAAAACTATATATAGTAGGCTTGCTTAGCAAAAGCATAAATTTTTTGCAGTTTTTTGACCTTAATAAATTAATAAATCTTGGTGGCATAAAGTGCAAAAAGTATAATGTTATATGTTATGACAGTTATGGTACCGGATGCAACATTATTATCTTAAGTTTGACTACTTTGGCTTCATTTTCTCCCTTAAATCAACCCTTGTTTTATTTTCTAAAATGCCTTATACTATATATCGAAGACACAACATATTGTATTTACAAAAAATATTTGGTCTATATGTTGTATTAAATAGAATATTACACAATATAGTGTTTGGCAACATTTTAAGTATATTGTATCTGTTTGTAACCCTTAATATATCTTTATTTAGAATTTTTACCACAGATGATTATACTTTTTATTTTTGGATATTATATTGAGTGAATAGATGATTAGATAAGAAAGTGAGTGAATTTATATGTACGCAATTAAGAGAGACGGAACTACTGTTCCTTTTGACCGATCAAAGATAAGGATAGCTATAGAAAAGGCAATGAAAAACGGTAGTGGTCTATACCATCCCGACATAGCAGAAGCCGTTGCTAGAGACTGTGAAAATCATTTTTTAAAATTAGATGAGACACCTACAATCTACAAGATTGAAGGCTTTGTATACGATAGACTAATCCATTATAATCATAGTGAAACAGCTAGGGCCTATGAGGGTTACAGGGCTGTTCAACAGTTCAAAAGACAGGTAAACACTACAGATGACTCAATCCTTAAGTTGATGAGAAAGTCAAACGAAGACCTAATGATGGAAAACTCAAACAAGAATGCTGTTATATGCTCCACTCAGAGGGATTTGATTGCGGGTGAGGTGTCAAAGGACATAGCTAGAAGAAAGCTGATACCACCACATATAGTTCAGGCCCACGATGAAGGTGCCATCCACTGGCACGATATGGACTATACACTACAGCCTATATTTAACTGTTGTCTAATAAATATACAGGATATGCTAGATAATAGTACTGTTATCAACGAAAAAATGGTAGAAACTCCTAAATCATTTTCTACTGCATGTACAGTAACTACTCAGATTATGGCCCAGGTTGCCAGCAACCAGTATGGCGGTCAGAGTATTACTATCAAGCATCTAGCACCTTATCTAAGAAGGACTAAGGACAAGTTCTACAATTTCTACCTGGACAAGTACAAAGATGAAGAACTAGCGCTAGACCTAGCCAATGACATGATGCTAAAGGACCTAAAGGATGGTGTCCAGACTATTAGATACCAGCTATCAACACTGATGACTACAAATGGTCAGGCTCCGTTTGCCACTATATATCTTGAAATTGAAGATGGCAACGAGTACGAAGAGGAAATGGCCCTTATATGTGAAGAAATGATCAAACAGAGACTAGAAGGTATGAAAAACTACAAGGGGCAGAATGTGGGCGAGGCCTTTCCTAAGCTAGTCTATTTGTTGGATGAAAATAACTGCCTTGAAGGAGGCAAGTATGACTATATAACTAAGCTGGCGGCGGAATGTACTGCCAAGAGACTAGTACCAGACTACCAGAGTGCAAAGATTATGAAGATGAACTATCAAGGATGTACCTTCCCACCTATGGGTTGTAGGTCCCACCTATCTCCATGGTTGGACGAAAATGGAGACCACAAGTGGTATGGAAGATTTAATCAAGGTGTAGTATCACTAAACCTTCCTCAGATAGCCATAATTTCCGGTGGTAAAATGGGACAATTCTGGAATATATTAGACCAGAGACTAGAACTATGTAAGGACGCCCTGCTTAGGAGACACGAAATGCTGCTAGGAACACTTTCAGATGTATCTCCTATACATTGGCAGCACGGAGCAATAGCAAGGCTTAAAAAGGGTCAAAAAATAGATTCACTACTAAAAGATGGTTACTCAACTCTTTCGCTAGGCTACGTAGGTATATATGAAATGGTATATGCGATGTTAGGTGTTAGTCATACTACACCTGAGGGAGAGAAGTTCGCCCTAGATGTAATGAGACATATGAAGGATGCCTGTGACAGGTGGAGAAATGAGACAGGACTAGGCTTCAGCCTATATGGTACTCCAGCTGAATCACTTGTATATAGGTTCTGTAGAATAGACAAGGCTAGGTTTGGAGAAATAGAAGGTGTAACAGACAAACTATACTATACAAACTCCTACCATGTAAATGTTTTAGAAGAAATTGATGCCTTCAGCAAACTTAAATTCGAATCGCAGTTCCATAGTATATCTACAGGAGGATGCATATCATACATTGAAGTCCCTGACATGACTAGAAACCTAGAAGCAGTAGAACAGGTTATAAACTTTATCTACCACAATATTCAGTACGCTGAAATCAATACAAAGCCAGATGTATGCTACCAGTGTGGCTATACAGGTGAAATGCAGTTGGATGAAAACCTAGAATGGTATTGTCCTTCTTGCGGCAATAGAGATAGAGATGAAATGCAAGTAATGAGACGTACTTGTGGTTATATTGGTACTAACTTCTGGAATAAAGGAAGAACTCAAGAAATAGGGGATAGGGTTCTACACCTATAAGTTTTGATACCAATAAAGAAATATAAAAGATTTTTGATGGCAATAGGTTCTCCTCTTGCCATCTTATTCATATGTAAGGATAGAGGGGTAATAATGAAATATAGCAAGATAAGAAAACTAGATGTTACAAACGGACCTGGAATAAGAGTAACCCTCTTTGTTTCAGGCTGTAGACACAATTGTGAAGGATGCTTTAATAAAGACCAACAGGACTTCAATTATGGTAAGGACTGGACAAGTCAAACTGAGGACTACTTTTTAGATCTAGTATCAAACCCTATGGTTGTAGGTGTCAACATACTTGGAGGAGAACCTCTTCAGCAAACTATGGACAAATCTCTACTCAATTTATTAATAAAGATAAATGAAAACTACCCAGACAAAGATATATGGATGTGGACAGGTGACCAATTTGAAAAAGCCATTGAAGACTCAGATAAATTAGCATTAATAGAGCAAGCAGATGTCTTGATAGATGGTAGATTTGAAATAGACAAGAGAAATATTAAGCTAAAGTATAGAGGTTCAGAAAATCAAAGGGTGATCGATATTAAATCTTCATTAGAATCAAATAAAGTAATAGGACATAAAATATAACCTTCATGCATAAAAAACGAATTTTTAGCCTTATTTCTTGAGTCTATCATATGTGAAATAATATATAGACCGAAAAACACATGCAAAATGATATTATTTATGTTATAATAAACTTGGTTTCAAAATAAGTTATTGATTATATCCACGATGAAATGGATATATATCTAATATAAATATTTAAAATAATGAAAAGTGAGGTATAAAATATGAAAGTAGATGCACCACAGCAGGCTATAAGCGTTTTAAAGGAAATAATATCTGAACAGGCTGACCAACCAACATCAGTTAGAATGTATTTTGCTGGAGCTGCTTGTTCTGGACCATCTTTCGGCTTGGCCCTAGATGAAAAGAAGGAAAGCGACGTATCTTGTCTAGTTGATGATATCGAATTTATAATGGATTCTCAGGAATACCAGGAATTCGGTGACATGGTAATCCAGGATATGAACAGCGGATTCAGAGTTATACCAGAAAAGATGAAGGATATGCAGAGTAGCTGCGGAAGTTGCTCAGGCTGTCACTAGTCCATATAATTTTTAAGTTTTATAGGTACCGTAGGCTTTTGTCTACGGTATTTTTTTGCCTAGAACTGTCAGCCATGTTATAATATAAGTTAATCAGTGCATTAAAGTATATTTACTTTTATTGTTCTAGATCATATAGATATGGTGATTTACTTTATTATTAGTAAGATAAATTGAAAATAGAATTTTATGATTATAGGAGGAAAAATATGAGAAGACGTAGGGTAAAGGGGGCAGATGAAAAGCTCCTGTCGTATAAGGATTACATAATAAATGGAATAGTTGAGCAGGTCTTAGAAAGGGACCTACTTGCACCTTCAGATGCTAGTAATGTCAATACTACTGCGTTTGAAAGTTCTGTTGCCGACAAAAACATACAAACTACTTTGATATCAAGGGAAGATGTCAGCAGTGATTATTTAAATCCATTTGATAATAGGTTATTCCTAAAAAATGAAATCTATAATAATCTTATTGAAAATTATAGGGGCAAATGGAGAGATATTTTTGGCAATAATAATCCAATACACCTTGAAGTCGGTACTGGCAGAGGCAAGTTTTTGACTGGTATGGCCCAGGCCAACAAGGATATCAATTATATAGCACTAGAGATAAAAGAAGAGGTCTTGGTCAAGGCCGTGGAAAAGGCAGACAGGCTAGACTTAGACAATATTGTATTCCTATGGGGTAGTGTAGAGTTATTTGACCTATACTTTGCAGACAATGAACTAAATAGGATATATGTAAACTTCTGTGACCCATGGCCTAAGAAGAGGACTGCCAAGAGGAGATTGACGCATTCAAACTTCCTTGAATTATATAGAAAAAAGCTAAATCATGGTGAGATTCATTTTAAAACTGACAACAGGGACCTATTTGAATTTAGCTTAAATGAGATGTCTGGCAATGACTGGCAGCTAAAAAACATATCACTTGACCTGGCAAATAGCGAATTCGACGCCAATATAACTACAGAGTACGAGGAGAGGTTTATGGAACTGGGTATGCCTATCTATAGGCTAGAAGCAATTGATAGGAGGTAGCTCATATGAAGGATATAGGTGATTATCTTTTAAATGCCCTTGTGCTCAGCCTAGAAATACTAGTAATCCTATCACTTCTGGCAAGTATATTTAGCTACCTTGGCAAGAAAAACGCCCGCTATATATACAGGTGTTTTGGTATAAATGGACTGCTTGTTACAGGTCTTATAGGTACAGTAGTCCATGAATTTAGCCATATCTTGTTTTGCCTTATTTTTAGGCATGAAATAGTAGATTTTTCCTTATTCAGGCCCTACAAGAGTCGGTTTGATGGGGTAATGGGCTATGTAAACCACCGGTGCGACAGGTCAAGCCCCTATCAAATGGTGGGTAATTTCTTCATAGGAATTGCTCCTATAATTGTAGGTACTGCCAGCATGATCTTATTTATGCGCCTTCTATTACCTGATGAATTTGCCTTGATATACCAGACATTTAACAAAAATATGGCATATATGTCCAATATAAATAGTATAGGAGATTCCTTAAATATATATATTAGCATTGTACTGTCAATTGTCCATAATCTAAATCCCTTTATAGGGCATAGTTGGCCTAGGTATGCAATCTTTATATATATCATGTATTCCATAACTAGCCATATGGACCTGAGCAAGGAAGATATTTTAAATAGTAGGTCGGGGCTATTTGTGTTTATAGTTTTGACATACCTTATAAACTTGATATTTATAATTTTGGGAATCAAATACCAGGTAATATTATTAAAGCTACTAATCAGCATTTTTTCATTTTTGACAGTGGGTTTGGTTTTTGCCTTTGTAACAATGATTATATCAAAGTTGCTGTATATATTTATAGGTTAAGTCTTGAAGATAAATTAAAACTCGAGACTTAGCCTTTTTATATTCCCAGCTAGACTATATATAAATTAATATATTAGGGTATTAGGTGAGCAAGATATAACTATTCCTTAAATGTATATTTAGGGAATAGTTATGTTTTTTGTAAGGATATACTGACACCCATATCTATTTCATGATATAATATAGGTTAATAAGAAATCAAAGATCGCATAAATAAATAAAATTACCCTTCTATAGTTGGGTTAAGGGATGGTTATAATGAGGAGGATGTTTAATGAGCATTAAATTAGTAGTAGATTCAGCTTCAGATTTCACATATGAAGAAGCAAAATCTTTGGGCATGTATTTCTGCCCTCTTAGTGTGACCTTTGGAGACAAAGAATACAAAGATAGTATAGATATAGACAATCAAAAATTCTATGAATTATTGGAAGCATCCAGTGAGCTTCCTAAAACTAGCCAGGTTGGACCATTTACATTCCAGGAAACATTTGAAGAAATCGTAGAAAATGGTGACACGGCCATTGCTATCACTATATCATCAAAGTTGTCTGGAACATATTCAAGTGCCAGATTGGCTGCCCAAGCATTTCCTGGTAAGGTCTTTCTTGTAGATAGTATGAGTGCAACCATAGGGGAAAAAATATTAGTCCTCTATGCACTTGAACTTACTAAAACAATAGATAATCCTGAAGAAATAGTTAAAAAATTGGAAGAAAAACGAGAAAAAATAGAAATTTGTTACCTACTAGATACACTAGAATACCTGCACAAGGGCGGTAGATTATCTGCAGCCCAGGCAATCGCTGGGTCTATCCTATCACTCAAGCCTCTTTGTACACTAAGTAATGGTGAGGTTGAAGTAATCGGCAAGGCCAGAGGTATAAAAAAAGGTATGGAAAAAATGGCCGATGTAATAAGGTTGGCTGATGATTATGATGTGGATATGCCTTCTATGTTGGTATATTCTGGTAATGATCCAAATGGTCTAGACAAATTCAAACAGGCTTATCCTGATATCTTTGGCAAGGATATCGAAGGTATACCAGTATCAGTCATGGGTTCTACCATAGGTACCCATGTTGGCCCAGGAACAATAGGATTGGCATTTTTCAAGAAATAGAATTTTAACCGTAATTAGTTGAATTCTATATAGGCTTGCTAATAACGACTATATATTTTTGTAAACAAAATGAGACACCATAATTACTATGTACTAGGAGTACAAATTGATATTGCAATTTTGGAAAATTAATATAATAAATATAGGCAAATATGTATAACTATATGCAAAATATGCAAATAAAGTCTACAAATAAAAAACTGGGAGAATTTCCTCCCAGTTTTTTATGGTTCTTTGTCAACTAGCGTTGATGAATAAAATCCGAAAT
>NZ_JRNB01000002.1 GCF_000758885.1 Peptostreptococcus sp. MV1
GTCGCATAAATTTCGGATTTTATTCATCAACGCTAGTTGACAAAGAACCTATATTTTTATGCATATTAGCTATTGCTTGAATTGTCAGAAATTTTAGATTATACCATGCATCTATATTGACAAAGTATAAATTAAGATATATTATTATCTTACAATGGGTCTTTGCTAGACCAAAAAGAGTTTATGAAAAATATATTTTTAAGGAGGTTTAATATGGGATTTATTCAGGCGATTAAGGGAGCATTAGGTGGAACTCTAGCTGACCAGTGGAAAGACTTTTATGGTCCGGTACAAGGTGTGTCTGCAACGGCAGCAATATTTCCGGGTGTTCCGATGGGTACCAACAATGGAAGAGGAGAAAACTACAAGGGAAATGACAATGTAATTACAAATGGTAGTAAGATTATAGTTCCTGAGGGCGTGGGTCTAATAACTGTCCAAGAGGGGGCTATAACAGGTATTATCACTGAGCCAGGTGGCTACATATACGACAATCAGGATATTAATTCCAAGTCAATATTTGCCGGTGATGGAATAACTGATTCGCTAGTTAAGTCATCTTGGGAAAAATTTAAATTTGGTGGTGTGCCAGCAGCTAGCCAGTTAATTTATTATGTGAACCTAAAGGAGATACCTAACAACAGGTTTGGGACTCAGTCTGAAATATACTGGGATGATGCCTTCTTTGGTACGCAGGTAGGGGCCCTTACTAGGGGTACGTATACACTTAAGATATGTGACCCAGTCTTGTTTGTTAAAAACTTTGTGCCGGCTAAGTATATAAGTGGGGGCAGTGGTGTATTTGACTTCCAGGATATGGATAATGATGCATCTGAACAGCTATTTAACGAGGTAGTGTCTAGCCTGTCACCAGCATTTTCGATTTATACAAATGACCCTAGCAAGGGAAATCGTATGTCTAGGATTCAGTCTGACCAAATAGGCTTTGCCCAGTCCCTATCTAGTGCTGTAGAAGAGGCCTACCAGTGGAGGTCTACAAGGGGGTTGGAAATTGTCAAGACAGCCATACTTGCTATAGAATATGATGAGGATACTAAGCGCCTAATGAGCGATGTGAAGGCGGCAGATGCCTTGGCAGGTAGGAGGGGAGATTCCTTTATGAAGCAGTCTATAGCCAGAGGTATGCAGGCGGCCGGCGAAAATGGCGGTGGAGATGGAGTAGCTTTTATGGGCATGGGCATGAATGCAGCCATGAATACTATGAATGCTATGGGTCAGTCTCAGGAGGGAAATTCTTACCAGCCTAACTTTAATCAGAACCAACAGATGATGAACCAGCAAGCCATGAACCAACAGGCCATGAACCAACAGGCCATGAACCAGCAAAATATAAATCCTCAGGCTCAGGCACCGGTAGACCCAACTGCCAAGCTATTAGAAATGAAGAAACTATTGGATGCAGGTATAATAAGCGAGGAAGAATTCAAGAAGATCAGGTTTGACCTATTAGGCATTTAGTGGGGAAATGACTATGGATGAGATTAAAAAGAATACAAATGTAATTTCGAGCGAAGACGGGCAGAATAAGTGTCCCAAGTGTGGTGCTACGGATATAAGTGTAAATTCCAAGACAGGCAAGTTAAGGTGTAACTTTTGTAGGTTTGAATTTGATTCGGATATAGTTGAAGACAAGAGTCCAAAAGACCTAGAGGGTATAGAGATAGGAGCAGGAGCAAGCAGGATAGAGGCAGATGCCCAAGACCAGATGACCTTGAAGTGTCAGTCCTGTGGGGCTGAGGTAGTCATAGATACAAGCTCATCTACTCAGGCTAAGTGTCACTGGTGTAGAAATACTTTGTCTATCAATAACCAGATAGCAAATGGGGCTGTTCCGGATGTGATACTTCCATTTAAGGTTAGCAAGGAAGATGCAAGGTCTCAGATAGAGAATTTTGTAGGTAAGAGGAAGTTCTTTGCCCATCCAAAATTTAAGCAGGAGTTTAGCACTGAAAACATAAATGGTGTGTACTTGCCTTATATGATAGTAGATATTAAGGGGCATATGGACCTAGCAGGTGAAGGTCAGGTAACTACCAGAACCTATACTGTTGGTTCAGATGACGATAAAAAGACAGTGCACGATGTAGATGTATACAAAGTAGCCAGGAGCTTTGATATAGAAATTGACGACCTGACTATAGAGTCGAGTTCAGACAAGTTGGATGTATCAAATAACCAGAAGACAAACAACATTATAAACGCTATAATGCCTTTTGATACGGACAAGGTAGTCAAGTATAATTCAAACTATCTAAAAGGATATACATCTGAAAAGAGAGATACAAATGTAGAAGAACTTGAAGAAATATGTAGGTTGCAGGGGTCGGATATAGCTAGGCATTCAGCAAATTCAACTTTGAAAAAATATGATAGGGGGGTCAGGTGGGACCATGAAGACTTCGAAATTAGCGGTCAATCATGGACAGCTGCCTACCTACCAGTCTGGTTATATTCATATATGCAGAAAAAGGGCGATGAAAAAATCCTCCACTATGTTGCAGTAAATGCTAGAACTAAGGAGACAATGGGAAGTGTGCCTATAAATATGGGCAAGCTGTTTTTGATATCGGCTATAATTGAGTTTTTTGGACTTATAATAGCCATAATGATATCCATGATTCCAAAGAATGATTCGGACTATGGTTGGTTATTCCTTTTATCAGGAGTAATATTCTTTGCAGTAAAGTACATGAGGTATAGGAATGCAGGTGCAAGGCATACATATGAGTCAGAAACCAAGTACGAGGTCAAAAATTCACAGGCTAGTGACCAAAAGATTAGGTCTATGCGTGGGGTAGAGTCTAGTGCAATGGCAAGTGCCAATAATAATGAACTTAAGGGTAGTAGGGTAACACTAGATAAGGACAAGGTTTTGAATAAGACTATGGACATGGTAGACAATATTATAGATAAGACAAAAGAAGACTAGCCAGTGGCTAGTCTTCTGGTTTAAAGTTTGTAGATAGGTCATTATTTTCGCTAATCAGGTATTTCTGGATTAAGAATAGAAGGCCTATTGCTATTACTCCCAAAATAATTTCTATCATACCATGATCCTTTGGTATAAGGAGCATCTTTCTAGCTATACCATATAAGAGAACTTCTAACAAGGCTGAGTGCTTGTGAAGGGCCAGCATTATAGCTATTTCTACACCTATTACCAAGAGCAGTATCTGGGCAAAGATATGATTTAATTGCGTATAATCGATAGGCATATTAAAATTGATTATATAGGTTGTATAAATAATCCTAAGTGTATCAAATATGCCTAGAAAAACTGATATGATTAGTATAAAAGCTAGTAAGTATTCTAGGACATAGGCGATAAATAGGATTGGTTTTTTTGCATCTTCTTTTTTTATCATAAATTCCTCCTGTAAACACAATACCGATATTATAAGACAGTATGACCTATTAAAAATATAGGAAATTCTCATATTTTGGTTAATATATTAATCGCTATTCTATATCGAATGTCTTAATTTGTAGCTATTTAAAAATCTCTTGAGATCAACCTCTAGTGCCACCACCGAAGATATAATAATCACAGCACCCAATATTTGAATAGGCTTGATGACCTCACCAAATACTAAGAAGGCTATAATGCTGGCAAATACCGGTTCAAGGGCTGACATCATACTTGGTAAGGAAGTCCCTATATACTTTGTAGACTTGACATATAGTGATATAGCGACAAAGGTACATAGGATACCAATAGCTAGGAGGTTGGTCAAGTAGAAGATAGGTCTATCAGACCCAGCAAGCTTGGTACCTATATCTCCAACATCTACAAAGAAGGCAAGGCATATGGTAGCCGCCCAAAATCCGTATAAAAGCAGGCTGTCCTTGGAAATATTTCGCTCTACAAATCTAGGTAGGACTATCTGTAGGGAAAAGGTCATACCATTTAAGATACCTGCCAGCACACCGATCATATTTAGCTGGGCTCCCTTGGCTGAAAATACATCTATAATGCACATACATCCGATTAGACAGGCAAGCATGATGACCAGTTTTTTTCTACTGATAGCATCTCCAAAGAAGATTCGTCCAAATAGACTTGCCCAGATAGGGTTTGAAAACATAAGTACAGTTGCTATACTAATGGGGATATTATCTACAGATAGGCTGTAGAAGGACATACCTATAGCAAAGCACAAGGCACCATAGAAACAGGCAAAAAGCAAGCCCTTGACTGGTAGTCGAAAGGCAGACCTGTTTGTGAAAAATAAAAAAATTGTAAGCATAATTGCAGCGGATAGGGACCTTATGAAGGATATGTCCACTGAACGCAGGCTGATCTGGTTTAGAAACCTGCTGGACACTCCCATATACCCCCAGAAAAATGTTGCTAATGTCATCATAGACACACCGACTGTTTTACTTGTTGGTCTCATTTATTAACTCCTTAAAAATCAAAAAATATTTTTAGCTTCTCTCTGGAACATCATCAAAAATCCTATGCAAAGAAGTAGGGCTACCAACCATATAGATGCCAGACCCATTAGTTTTGCCATCAGGGCCCCTATAGCGGCTCCAAATGAAAATACCAATATAATAAAGAAGTAGTAAAAACTTCTCTTACGAAGTTCCCTGTCTCCTGTGGCCTGGTACTTGCATAAAAGAGTAGTTGCACTTTTGAGGTTACCGGTGCACATGGTTGTGGCGTAGGCATTGCCATGAAATTTGCTGAAAGCTATAACCTGCATACCACACACGAAAGATATCATCATATTTGCGGGACTATCATACTTTTTGGACAAAAATCCAATAGCAACTACAAAAAGAATCTCAATGGCCAGGACAATTTGACGCCAGTGAAGTTTCTGAGCATTTTTGTAGGCAAGCTGGATTTTTTGGCACAGGTATACGCCTAGGGCAAATGTGATGATGGGTAGTATATATTTAAGTGCATTGTGGAAGTTGGCCTCGGCCAAACTCTGACCTAGCAGGACTATATTTCCAGTTTGGGCATTGGCAAAGACCTTGCCCCTACACATATAGGAATAGGCATCCATAAAGCCACCTGCCATTGTCAGAAAGATTCCTACACGCACTGATTCAGACATTTGTTTACTAGATTTCATTGTTTCACCTCCTAGCAATATGGCAAGTATATTTTACCACAAATTCCTCTTGATGGTCCTCAAAGATAGAAAAAATTTATGATATTTGATATAATAAATTGTTGTAGATAACTAAAATTATTGATGTATCCTAGGAGGCTATATGAAGGTAGTTTTGAATAGAGATTTAGGCAAAGAAAAAATTGAAGAGATAAGTAAATTAGGTTATGAAGTTCAATTAATCGAGGAAAGAGACCTTAAAAAGAGGGATGACTACTACGATGCAGATGTCTGGTTTACCTACAAGGGTTTTGACAAGGTAGATATGTCTAGGTGGACCAAGCTCAAGTACATACACTTGACTAGTAGGGGTATAGACCAGGTTCCAAATGATTATGTAAAAGAACATAATATATACCTATCGAATAATACCAATGGCTATGCAGTACCAATGGCAGAAAGCATTATAATGTATATATTGGAAGTGTATAAAAATTCCAGAGAGATGTTTAAAAAGCAGGACCAGGCTGTCTGGAAGATGGATACTAGTTGGATAGAATTAGCAGGCAAGAGGGTTGGATTTTTGGGGACAGGAACCATAGCCCAGGAAACAGCTAAGAGGTTGAAGGCCTTTGATGTAGAGATATGGGGAGTAAATACAAATGCTAGGGCTGTCGACCACTTTGACAGGTGTTTCAAGCTGGACGATTCTGATGAGTTTTTTAGGACTTGTGATGTAATAATAGGTCTGATGCCAGCTACTGACAAGACTATGGGCCTACTTGATGCGAATAAGTTTGAGCTTATGAAGGATGGAGCAAGTCTCCTAAATATAGGCAGGGGAAACTTGGTCAATGAAAAAGACTTGGAAGAATATGCTAAAAAATTCAGGGGCATTGTCTTGGATGTTGTAGAACAAGAACCCCTATCACCAGATAGCGGACTATGGAAGATGGACAATGTAATTATCAGCCCCCACAATAGCTGGGTATCTGAAAACAATATAGCTAGGTTGGGCAATATAGTCTATAGAAATCTGAAATCATATATAGAAACTGGAAGGCCGGAGACTTTGATAGAGGATATAGATAAAGGATATTAAATATTTTTAAGAGGGCCCATAATTAGAGGCCTAATTTATGGTATAATGGTTAGATAAGTGTGCGTATTGTGGAGGACATGATGGAAAATATAATAAAAGTAGACAACTTAATATTTGAATATACAAGTGACGAGACCACTTATCGTGCTATAGATGACTTTAATCTAGATATCAAGAAGGGTGAATTTGTGGCTGTAATAGGTCACAATGGATCAGGCAAGTCAACCCTGTCCAAGAACCTGAATGCCATCTTGGTGCCGACTAGTGGAGATATAAGCATAAAGGGAATGAATACCAAGGATGAAAGGTACCTGTGGGATATTAGGCAGACTGCTGGTATGGTATTTCAGAATCCAGACAATCAAATAGTAGCCACTATAGTTGAAGAGGATGTGGCCTTTGGTTGTGAAAACCTGGGTATACCTTCTGAGGAAATCAGGACCAGGGTAGATGCAGCCCTAAAAAACGTAGGTATGTACGAAATGAGGGAGAGGCAGCCCCACCTTTTATCAGGAGGACAAAAGCAGAGGGTAGCCATAGCAGGCATAATTGCTATGAGACCAGAGTGTATAATTTTCGATGAGGCAACTGCCATGCTGGACCCTTCAGGTAGGCAGGAAGTTATGAATACGATAAAGAGGTTAAACAAGGAATATAATATAACAGTCTTACATATTACCCATTTTATGGAAGAAGCTGTAGAGGCTGACAGGGTAATAGTAATGGAAAAAGGAAGAATGGCCTTGGAAGGTACTCCAAGAGAGGTATTTTCTAATGTGGCCAGACTAAAGGAAATAGGTCTAGACGTCCCATATATGACTGAGCTAGCCCACTTGCTAAAGGAAGATGGACTAGAAATCAGGGATGATGTACTGACTGTTGATGAAATGGTGGGTGAACTATGTCAATTAAGGTAGAGAATTTAACATATATATATGATGAGGGAATGCCATTTGAGCATAGGGCCCTGGATGATGTCAGTTTTGAAATCAAGGATAGGGACTTTGTTGGCCTAATTGGTCACACAGGATCAGGCAAGTCTACCCTTATCCAGCACCTAAATGGCTTGATGAAGCCTAGTAGGGGAAAGATATACATAAACGATTTTGATATTACTCAAAAGGACCAGAACCTGACAGATATAAGAAAAAGGGTAGGTATAGTATTTCAATATGCTGAATACCAGCTATTTGAAGAAACTGTTGCCAGAGATATTGCCTTTGGACCTGTAAACCTAGGCCTAAATGAGCTAGAGGTCGATAGGAGGGTCAGGAAGGCTATGGAAGATGTTGGCCTAGACTATGACCGCTTTGCTGAAAAGTCCCCCTTTGAACTGTCAGGAGGACAAAAGCGTAGGGTGGCTATAGCAGGAGTTATAGCTATGCATCCAGAGGTATTAATTCTAGATGAGCCTACAGCCGGTCTAGATCCTGGTGGTAGGGATGAAATCTTTGAACTTATAAAGGAGCTTCATGCCAACAACGATATGACTGTAATCCTGTCATCGCACAGCATGGATGATATGGCCAAGCTAGTAAATACCCTAATGGTAATGAACAAGGGTAGACTGGAGATGATGGGGTCACCAAGAGAGGTATTTAAGGATAATGCAGAGAGGTTAAAGGACATGGGACTGAATATACCACAGGTCTTGGAGCTTGCCATCAAGTTAAAAGAGGCGGGCTATGATGTCAGGACAGACGTAATAACTATAGAAGAAGTAAAAGCAGAAATAGAGAGATGTCTATTGAAAAAGGGAGGGTCTACAAATGCTTAAAGATATAACACTTGGGCAGTTTTATCCTGTAAAATCTCCCGTACATTCCTTAGACGCCAGGACCAAGCTCTTGGCTACACTCCTATTTATGGTGGCAATATTTGTAGTCAACCAGTTTTACCCATATGCATTTATGTTTTTATTGATATATGTGGTATCTAGGATGTCAAATATACCTATCAAGTATATAGCCAAGGGAATAAGGCCACTGAGGTGGATTATCCTATTTACATTTGTAATCAATATATTCTTTATCAAGGGGGGAGACCTAGTATTTTCCCTAGGATTTTTGACTATATATACAAATGGTATTAGGACAGCCCTATTTATGGCTTTTAGGTTGGTGCTACTGGTAGCGGGTACGTCTATACTGACCCTAACTACATCACCTATATCGCTGACTGATGGTATAGAAAATGCCTGTTCACCACTGAAAAAGTTGGGATTTCCAGCTCATGAGTTGGCTATGATGATGACTATAGCCTTGAGGTTTATACCTACTTTGCTGGATGAAACAGACAAGATAATGAAGGCCCAGATGTCTAGAGGGGCTGACTTTGAGAGCAAGAATATAATATCTAGGGCCAAGAATATGGTTCCCCTATTGATACCTCTGTTTGTATCTGCCTTTAGAAGGGCTGATGAATTGGCCTGGGCCATGGAAGCTAGGTGCTACCGTGGAGGAGACAATAGGACAAAGATGAAACAGAGCCTGCTTGGGAAAAATGACTATTTGGCTGATTTCATAATGATAGCCTTTTTGGTTCTTATGTTCGTGACTAGGTTTATAAAATTTATATAGGTTTGAGGCGTAAATATTTATAGGACTTTTCAGTAACCTAGATTAGAATTTGCAGTATCATATGCTTGTTCGCTGAAAAACTCGAATGTATGACTAGTCGTACCCGAGATTTTTCGGGTGCTAACTTTGCATTGATACTGGTTAAATTCTATCTAATTGTTACTTGAAGAGTCCTATTTTATATTTACTTAGCCTGGTTGTATAAATTTTGTAAATTAGGGAGATGGAGAAAATGATAAATATAGGAAATGTAGTTTTGGGGAAGGGCCTAGCAAAGATATGTATACCAGTAGTAGGCCAAGATGAAGAAAAAATAAGTAAGGAGCTGGACCTAATGGCGGGTTTGGACTTTGATGTAGTAGAATTTAGGTTAGACTGTTTCGATGGTTTTGCAGACTATACAAGGCTGGAAGGAGTTATTGAGCTTATCAGAAAAAGGTTAAATAAGCCTATAATCCTGACTTTCAGAACAAAAAAGGAAGGTGGCAGGGTTGACCTGAGTGATGGTGAATATTTGGATATGATAGAGGAGTTCATAAATAAGAAGTTGGCTGAGGCTGTGGACATTGAATATATGAGGGACCAGGATAGGCTTTTGGACCTTGTCAGCCTGGCTAAGGCCAAGGGGGTGACAGTAATCTTGTCAAACCATGAGTTTAGCTATAGTCCTGCAAGGGAAGAGATAGTGGCTAGACTGGAAGATATGATTAATATGGGGGCAGATGTTGCCAAGATAGCCCTGATGCCGACCTGTCCTGATGATGTCTTGAACCTACTAGGAGCCACTAGCCAGGTAAAGTCAAAGCACCCAGACCAGGACCTGATTACAGTATCTATGGGTCAGATGGGGTCTATATCCAGACTAGCTGGTGGTGTCTTTGGTTCGGATATGACCTTTGCTTCAGCCCTAGAAGAATCTGCACCAGGCCAGATATCTGCTCAAAAAATGAGAGACATATTAGAAGTTTTAGGGTAGAAATTTACCTAAACCCTTTAGCAAGGATGAAATACAAGTTGGTAAAAATGAAAAACTTGTTTATATAGAGTTTGATACAGAAGATAATAGTTTTATATGCAAATATGTTTACAAGGAAGAGACTGATTCAATAAAGGAGAGTAGGCAGAAAAATAGGGGTCACATCAATGTGTCTAGAATGTGTTACCCCTATTTACTGCGGACTGACCTTATAGGTCAACCCCTTTCTTTTTTGGTATTTTATACTAGGTGGAGAACAAACCTGGCTATTAGGGTCACCAATATGATTGATATGATTGTTCTCTCAATAAATATTACAAATAATTCCCATAGTTTGACTGGTATTCTAGTACCAACTATTAGGGCTCCGACCTCACTCATGTAGATCAACTGTGTTACTGATACAGTAGCTACAACGAACCTAGTCAATTCACTAGATATTTCCTTACTAGCTATGATAGATGGAACGAACATATCAGTGAAACCTACCAACATAGTCTTAGATGCAGATACTGCTTCTGGTAACTGGATTAAGTTTAGTAGGGGGATGAATGGCTTACCTAAAATTTCAAATATTGGAGTATAGTTTGAAAGTATTAGGGCTATTGTACCGAATCCCATAACAACTGGCATTACACCTATCCACATATCAAGGGCATTTTTAAGGCCATTCTTAAGGAAATTGCTAAGGCTGGCATTGTGCCTAGCTGTCATGACTGCCTGGTGTAGGGCCCAACTAAAGTAGGTTTCTCCCTCAGGAATACTCTCATCTAAGGCTTCACCACCCTTGTAGTAGTTGTCCTTTTTCCAAGATAGGGGTGGTATTCTAGGAACTATAATAGCACAAACCACACCTATAAAGCATATAGTCAGGTAGTAAGGCACGAACATATGGGCCATATTTACCTGCTTTAAAACTACTAGATAGAAGGTAATTGACACGGCTGAGAAAGTTGTCGATATAATCGAAGCCTCTCTGGCTGAGTAGTAACCTTCTTCATACTGTTTGGCTGTCAACATTACACCCAGGGTACCATCACCCAACCATGATGTAAAACAGTCGACTGCAGACCTACCTGGTAGGGTAAATACTGGTCTCATTATCTTGGCTAGCAGGGTTCCCACAAACTCCAATAGACCAAAGTCAAGTAGTAGGGGTAGCAGTAGGCCAGCAAATACAAAGATTACTATCAATGTTGTAAGCAGGTCACCTAGGATAAAGTTCCCAGTATCACCAGATATGATGTACTCAGGTCCCACCTTGAAGTAACTCATAGTGATAAAGATACCTGCCAAGACCCTAGTTATTGTCCAAAAAGTAGTCTGGACAAAGAGACTTTTGGTAAAGTCTGATTTTGGCTTATAGATATTTAACCTTGTAAGCAGACTGCCTAGGGCTGATATCAAAATAATGATCAATATGACTGTTGGCAGGATGCTGCCGATATGGTTTTGTATAAACGATGCTACAAAGGCTATGGGTATAGTTATCTTATCCTGGTTTATTTCAGGGTCAAATTCCTTTATAGGTAGCATAAAAAGTATAATACCAATTAGTGAGGGTATTACGAATTTCATTATGTCAGAAGGGGTGTATTTTTTCCCTGCTGGCAAGTTAGTCTTCTTTTGTTCTTCTTTCATTTTGCACCTCTCTTTTAAATTTTCGCAACTAATTATATGATAGCATAATTTTAACAAAATAAAAAGAGACTTATACAAGTCCCTTCTTATCTGTATCAAATATATGTTTGTAAATATCTTCCAAATTTTATTATTCAACTGTTACTGACTTTGCAAGGTTTCTTGGCTTGTCAACCTCTGCATGGCAGTCTTTCCTAGGACTCCTGCATTGTAGGCAGTACCACAGGCCACTATGTAAATTCTGTTGATATTTTCAAGGTCTTCCTTAGTCATCTTTATACTATCAAGGACAATCTTACCATCTTTGTCTAGTCTTCTCTCAAGAGTAGCCTTTATACCAGTTGGTTGCTCAAATATTTCCTTCTCCATAAAACAAGAATAGCCACCCTTTTCAGCAGCTTCAATATCCCAGTCTACATGGTTAAGTTTTTTATTTACTTTATAGTAAGCCTGAACAGAAGCCAAGAAGCAAGTAATACTATAACAATAAGTCAACTAACTAATAATAGATTCACTAGGTAGAACTATAAGTGAGTATTTTGATTGAGCTTAGCAATTTTAAATCGTATAAAAAATTTTTATGTGTAGATAAAAATTTATATAAATTTATAGTATGCTTGATTAAAAATATGCTTATACATGATATACTAATAGCTATGAAAAGTTTTTGAATGATAGCTTGTTTTTTAGACAGATATCAGGGAAGTTATCTTATCATATGGAGGTTTATTATGGCTATAAAAAATATAATGATTGTGGTTGCCTATGAGGGTACAGCCTATCGTGGATGGCAAAAACAGCCAGACTCACTAGGTATTCAAGGAGAATTGGAATATGCATGCTGCAAGGTTTTTAATAAAAAAAATATAAGCATAACAGGATCTGGTAGGACGGATGCAGGTGTTCATGCCCTAGGACAGGTAGCAAATTTTACTGTAGATACGACCATACCAATTAACAAAATTCCAGAGGTTATAAATAATAACTTGCCCAAGGACATAGCAGTTTTAAAGGCTATAGAGGTAAGCCCTGAATTTCATGCTAGGCATTCCGCCCACAAAAAGATCTACAGGTACCAGATATATCCATCCAGGATCAGGAGCCCATTTTTGAAGGATTTTGCCTACCAGGTCAAGTACGACCTAGATATAGACAGGATGAAAGAAGAGGTAGGCCACCTAGTTGGTCAGCATGATTTCAAGGGCTTTATGAGTAGTGGCTCTGATATCAAGTCAACAATTAGAACCATCTACAGGGCTGATATCTACAGGGATGGAGACCTGATTGTAATTGAGGTTGAAGGCAATGGCTTTCTCTATAATATGGTCAGGATAATAGCAGGAACTATGGTGGATATAGGCAGGGGGAAAATTACCGAAAGCCTAAAAGATATTATAGGGTCTGGAGTCAGGGGGAGGGCAGGTCACACAGCTCCACCACAGGGTCTATTCCTAGTTGAAGTGGACTATCCAGACAGGCTAAAAAGTATATAAAAATACGACTATTGAAATAAAAATTGTAAAAAATTCATTTTTAGTATTGACAGATACAACGCATGGGTTTATTATATAGATAATTTAAATCTAGCAAAGGAGGTTAGAGCAATGGCTAGGAAACTATTTATTCCCGGTCCAATAGACGTCAGACCAGATGTATTAGAAAAAATGGCGACGCCCATGATTGGTCACCGAGGAAAAGATGCAAGTGCTTTACAAGAAAGTATTAGCAAGAAGCTACAAAAACTATTCTATACAGAAAGTGAGATACTATTATCCACATCGTCCGGTTCGGGCCTTATGGAAGGTGCTATCAGATCCTGCACATCCAGAAAGGCAGCTGTGTTCTCCTGTGGTGCATTTGGAGATAGATGGTATAAGATGGCAGTGACAAACAATGTCAAGGCAGACTTGTATAATGTGGATATGGGTAAGGCAATTACACCGGAAATGGTAGAGGCTGCTCTAGCAACCGGCCAGTATGATTTAATTGCAGTTCAGCATAATGAAACTTCTACAGGAATTACAAATCCGATTGAAGAAATAGCTGAAGTAGTAAACAAGTATGAAGACCTAATCTTTTGTGTAGATGCTGTAAGTTCAGCAGGTGGGGCAAAGATTGAGGTTGACAAGTTGGGGATAGACATCCTGATAACATCAACTCAAAAGGCCTTGGGACTACCTCCAGGAATGGCTATATGTACATTCTCTGAAAGGGCAATCAAAAGAGCTGAGACAGTAGAGTTCAGAGGAACATACTTCGATTTACTAGCAATGTACAAATACCTTAAGAAAAAAAATTATCAATACCCTTCAACTCCTTCATTATCACATATGTTTGCGATGGACTATCAACTTGGCAATATCTTAGAAGAAGGTTTGGACGAGAGGTTCAAGAGACATGAGAACATGGCCAACCTAGTTAGGGCCTGGGCTCAGAAACACTTCAAATTATTCACTGACAAAAATCATTTATCAAATACACTAACAGTCATAGAGAACACTCAAAATATAAATATATCACAGTTAAATTCAAAATTAATGGAAAAAGGAATGCAGATAGCAAACGGCTACGGCGATTTAAAAGAAAAGACATTTAGAATATCTCATATGGGTGACTACCAGTTGGAAGATATTCAGTATCTACTAGATACAATAGACCAAATACTAGGTTTCTAGGCTTGATTTTTTAGATAAGTATAGTTTTTTTGTATATTTTTATGAAAAATCAGCAAAATTAAGCTAAACTAGTCAAATTTTCAATATAAGTTGGCAAATATGACTAATAGACGAGTTAAAAATTAAAAAATAACTTGAAAATTTAAGTAAGTAGTAATAGATATGATTTAGTTCAGGAGGATAAGAAGATGATGAAGATATTGGTTACAGATGGTATGGATAGAAATGCAATAAATTACTTGATAAATGAAGGTTTTGAAGTTGAAGAAAAATTTTATGAAGAAGAGGACTTAAAAGAAAAAATAAAAGAAGTTGACGTGATAGTTGTCAGGTCAGCTACAAAAATTAGAAAAAATATAATTGATGAAGCCCTAAAGACTAGGCGCTTGAAGCTAGTCATCAGGGGGGGCGTAGGTCTAGACAATATCGATGTGGACTATGCCAAAAGACATGGAATCATAGTTAGAAATACACCAGGTGCAAGTACAAATGCAGTGGCAGAGTTAGTCTTGTGCGAGATGCTGGTACTTGCCAGAAATGTGAAGATAGCAAATATAAAGCTAAATGATGGCAAATGGGAAAAGAAAAACCTAAAGGGCAGTGAAATATACGGCAAGACACTTGGTCTAGTAGGTTATGGTAGAATTGCCAGGAATATAGCAGACAAGGCCCACAGACTGGGCATGAAGATCCTTTATACAGACGTAATGGAGTATCATGATACAAGAGAGGGCTTTGAGTATACAGACCTAGACAGTATTATTCAAAGGGCAGACTATATCACAGTCCACACACCACTGACAGACCAGACAAGGAACATGTTCGCATGGGACCAGTTTGAAAAGATGAAGGATACAGCCTTCTTCCTAAATTGTGCCAGAGGTGGTATAGTCAATGAAAATGACCTGCTTAGGGCTATCAACGAAGGTCAGATAGCAGGGGCAGCTCTTGACTGCTTTGAAAATGAGCCTATGCCTATGCAAGACCTAGTGACTCATCCAAAGGTAACAGTCACACCTCATATAGGGGCATCTACAAGAGAGGCCCAGCAGAGGATAGGTGATGAGATAGCAGAAATAATAGTGAATTACCAGGAGGAGGCAGGTTATGGTTACACTGAGACCCTTTAAGGCATTGAGACCCCATAAAAAATACGTAGATAGGGTAGCGGCCCTACCCTATGACACTATGAATACAGAAGAGGCCAGGATAATGGCCAAGGACAACCCTTACAACTACTTGAGGATTGACAGGGCAGAAATAGACCTAGATCCACAAATAGACATACACGACCCTAGGGTATACGAAAAGGCAGGTCAAAACCTGAGAGATTTTATAGATAAGGGGATATTTATACAAGAGGAGGAGCCTGGCCTATATATTTATAGAGAGACTATGGACGGTAGGGTCCAGGTTGGTATAGTCGGATGCCTGGCTGTTGATGAGAGTCTAGATGGAATCATCAAAAAGCATGAGCATACCAAGCCAGACAAGGTAGAGGATAGGACAAGGCATATAGAAGCCTGCCAGGCCAATACAGGTACCATCCTAGTCACATATAGGAATGATACAATAGTTGATGCCATAATAGCCGACCAAATGACACAAGTCCCTCTTTATGATTTTATTTCAGAAGACGGGGTAGGACACACAGTTTGGAAGCTAGATGTCCAGGCAAGAGATGGCTTGGTGAAGGCATTTGAGGGACTAGATAATCTTTACGTAGCAGACGGACACCACAGGACTGCAGCTGCTGAAAACTATGCCAAGAAGATGAGGAAAAAAAATCCAAACTATACTGGTCAGGAAGAATTTAACTACTATCTGGCCATGATAGCACCCGAAAATAACCTATATGTAATGGACTATAATAGGGTTTTGACAGACTTAAATGGACACAGTCTGGAGGAATATTTGGACCTAGTAGGCAAAATATTCCATATAGAAGCAGTAGGTCAGGCCTATAAACCAGAGAAAAAATACCAGTACGGTATGTACATAAATGACCAATGGTACAAACTAGATCTAAGAGAAGAAGTGGTGGCTGAAATAAGAGAAAAAAGTAAAAATACAGCCATTGACCTCCTTGATGTCAGCCTCCTACATGACCTTTTAATTGAGCCAATACTGGGTATAGATGTCCCTCAAAAGGACAAGAGGATAGACTTTATAGGTGGAATAAGAGGGCTTGAGGAAATTGAGAAGAGGGTAGACCAAGACATGAAGCTGGGATTTGCCCTTTACCCTACAGCCATAGAAGAGCTGATGGCCGTAGCCGATATGGACGGGGTCATGCCAGCCAAATCAACATGGTTTGAGCCAAAGGTAAGATGTGGGCTCTTCCTCCATATGATGGACTAATATATAGAGAAGAAAAAGTGGAACTCATTAGCAGCTACTATATATAGTAGAGAAAATGGGTTCTCTTTTCGTGAAAAAAGGGCCTTTAGGCTTGTAAATAGGGGATAATTGGTAAAAATTTATCCCCTATTATCAGGTGGGATAGGTCATATTATCCTTTAAGAAAGGCTATGAGGGATAAGGTCAAGAAAAAAACACGAAAAACCTTGAATATTGGTCGAAAAAACATTGACTTTTTACTTATATGGGAGTAAAATATATGAGAATGCGTTAATAAGTCCACTATGCCCCGGACTTTACATATATGCAATTGAAAACACGAATGAAAAGTTAAGGAGGGTCTTTATGAAGAGTTATATAGCTAAGCCAGCAGACGTTAAGAGAGACTGGTATGTAGTTGATGCTGAAGGCAAGACATTAGGTCGTTTAGCAACTGAAATCGCAACAGTTTTAAGAGGAAAGAACAAACCAACATTTACACCACACGTTGATGGTGGAGATTTTGTTGTAGTAGTAAATGCAGAAAAGGTAGTACTTACAGGAAAGAAGCTTACTCAGAAATACTACAGATATCATACAGGTTATGTAGGTGGGTTAAAGGAAATATCTTATAAGGAAATGATGGAAAAGAAGCCAGAAGAAGTAGTGGCTCACGCAGTTAGTGGTATGCTTCCAAAGAATAAGCTTAGAGATAGAATGATGACTAGACTAAGAGTATACAGAGGTGCTGAACATCCACATGCAGCACAGAACCCACAGGTTTTAAACGTATAAGTAGGATATCGAGAGGAGGATTTGATTAATGGCTAATGTACAATATTACGGAACAGGAAGAAGAAAACATTCTGTAGCTAGAGTTAGATTGATAGCTGGAGAAGGTAACATAAAAGTAAATGGAAGAGACTTAGAAGAATACTTCAATTACGAAACTCTAATAAGAGACGTAAAGCAGCCTCTTGTTATAACTGGAAACGAAAACAAGTACGATGTAATCGTAACAGTTGAAGGTGGAGGATACACTGGACAGGCTGGTGCTATCAGACACGGTATCTCTAGAGCTTTGTTAAAGACAGAAGACGAAGTTAGAGGAACACTAAAGGCTGAAGGTTTCTTGACAAGAGACTCAAGAATGAAGGAGAGGAAAAAATACGGTCTTAAGGCTGCTAGAAGGGCTCCACAGTTCTCAAAGAGATAATAAAAATAATTTTATACAAAATATCAAACCCCGACATTTCAATATGTTCGGGGTTTTTCGATGTAAAAGGATACTTGCCCCAGCATATAAAGCGGGTCAAGACAAGATTGCTTTACTTAGCATAGCAGATATGTGTATAATATATACAAAATAAACTATCTATTGAAAGGTATTATATTATCTTGTTTATTTTCTTCATATTCGATAAGACGTAATATGACTATAATTATTGCTCTTGCGATGCTATGTATCGGTTGGTATAAAAAGGTAAAATACGATAAAAAAATACTCGAATATCTAAAGAGTGAAAGTGAATAATTGATATAGGAAGGAGAAGAATAGTGATGAAGATACTAATCGTCGAGGACGATAAAAACATAGAAAGAGTCCTAAAAAAAGAGTTAGAAAAATGGGGATATCATGTAGACATTGTGGATAACTTATCTCAGGTAACAGAGGAATTTGAGGTCAAATCTCCCCAACTGGTCCTGATGGATATAGTCCTGCCCTACTTCAACGGTTACTACTGGTGCCAAGAGATTAGAAAAATATCCAAGGTACCCATAGTATTTATATCATCCAAGTCAGAAAATATGGATATAGTCATGGCAATGCAATTTGGTGGCGATGACTACATCACCAAGCCTATAAACCTTGACGTTATGGTGGCCAAGGTTCAAGCCATTATCAGGAGGGCCTATAAATTTGTCAATGATATACAGTATATCACTTATAGCGGGGTCAGCCTCTATCTTGCAGAGGCCAAGTTAGACTTTGAGTCTAGGCAAGTAGACCTTACCAAGACAGAGTTATTAATAGCCCAAACCTTATTCAAGGCCCAGGGTGGACTAGCATCTAGGGAGAGCCTGATAGATAGGTGCTGGCAGAGTGATAATTTTATTGACGATAATACCCTTGCAGTTAATATCAATAGGTTGAGAAAGAAGCTGACTTCAATAGGTTTGAGCGACTTTATACAGACCAAAAAGGGCATGGGCTACTACCTATTGAAAAAGTGAGAGTAGCTGATATATATTACAGTTAATAATTTTCTATTTGCTGATAGATTAATATATCAATTTTGTGATTTTAAAGAGAGTGGAATGATTGGTGATAAATAAATACACCAGCTTGGTGATTTTAAGGAGGATGGATATGACTTGGTTTAGGTCTTATATTAGAAAAATTGGGTCTGATATTTTTATATATTCTATTACGATTTTTTTATTTTATTTCAGTTTCAAGGTGGCAGACTTGCCTATGGAATACTTTATTATGGATTTTCAAATTGTATCCTTTATTTTGCTTATTTACATGATAATTGCAGCTATAAGGTTCAAAAAAGAGATAGGCCGGATTGAGGAAATCGAAAGTCTCAAGCTAGAAAAAAGAGCTTTGAAAAACCAGATGATGAGGGAAAAGGATGACCTTGAAGAATATTTTGCTGTCTGGGTCCACCAGATAAAGACACCAATTACAGTTAGCAGGCTCTTGCTTGATGAGCTAGGTGACGAAGATAGGAATTTAGACTTTAAAAAGTCGCTGAAAAAAGAACTGCACCATATAGAGGAATACACTAATATGGCCATGTCTTATCTGAAAATATTAAACAGGGGAGCTGATATGGATTTGACTGAGGTCAATTTGGATGATGTGATTAGGTCTGTCCTAAAAAAATATTCTATTATATTCATATCAAACCACACTAGTATAGATTTTAGGCCATCTGA
This sequence comes from Peptostreptococcus sp. MV1, assembly GCF_000758885.1. Classification (GTDB taxonomy): domain Bacteria; phylum Bacillota; class Clostridia; order Peptostreptococcales; family Peptostreptococcaceae; genus Peptostreptococcus. Next base: position 19,347 of record NZ_JRNB01000002.1, read on the forward strand.
TAAGATGATAGTATCAGACTATGCTTGGTTATCCATATTGTTAGAGCAGGTAGTCTCAAATGCTGCAAAGTATACCGAGCATGGTCAAGTATCCTTTATTTTCCATGAAGATGAATTTTTACTAGAAGTCAGAGATACGGGAATTGGTATTAGGTCTGAGGATATACCTAAGATTTTTGATAGGGGTTATTCAGGCTTTAATGGTAGGCTGAACCAGAAATCTAGTGGACTAGGCTTATTTTTAGCATCTAGCATAGCTAGAAGATTGTCCATAGGTCTGAGGGTTGAATCTAGATTGGGAGAGGGTACTAGCTTTTATATGGACTTTCCTAAGATTTCTGAAAGATTAACGATGACGAGGGCTTGGAAGAAAGCATAAAGATTAACCTGGACAAGGACATTAAATATATAAGAAACAATAATGCACTGAGGAGCCAAGGTTCAGAAGATGATGATTTATCGAATATAGGCCAGGGATTGGATTATTCTGACATGATAGGCAAGAGCAAAAAAATCAATCTTACAAGATTGTAAGATTGCCCAGTATTTTTGTAATACTAGATAAATGCAGGTCGAGCCCAAACTTGCTAAAATAAACTCATAAGATAAGAGAGAGGAGTTAGCAAGTATGAAAATATTAGAAGTAAAAAACGTTAAAAAAATATATGGAGAAAAGGGTGCCAAGGTAGAGGCCCTGTCCAAGCTTAATTTTTCAGTAAACGAGGGAGAATTCATAGCCATTATGGGTGAGTCAGGGTCAGGGGACAGTGATATAATGATGACAGATACAATAAATCCATTAAAATCAAAGTTTAAAGGCTTCCACAAAACTTTTAAACAAGACGATTTAGGATTAAGTCTGTCATCTTTTTTATTAAATTAACAAAAAAGAAAAGAAAACATAAGTAATAAGGATTGAAGAGAATATGATAATATTTAGAGTTTTTTTCAAAATCATATTGTTTCCTATTAGGATAGCGTTAAGTATCATAATTCTATTTTTAACGTTTGTATTAGGACTCAGCACAATATTTTTCAAACTGATTTCATTTATCGCTATTATGGGATTTTTAGGATCTGTTTATCATGGAGAAAAAGCACTTGCTATAGATGCGTTTATACTAGCATATCTTTTTAGTCCTTATGGTTTACCAGTGCTAGGATATTTTATTATAGAAGTGATAGAAGGGGTGAATGAAAGAATAAAAGTAATTTAAATATAAAAATAAATAGATTAAAACGATGAAAAAGAGATAGCAAAATCAAAGCTATCTCTTTTTATATGAAAAGAAAGGGGGTTATGATGAAAGAAATAGTTAAATTTGAATACTATTATGGCAATGAAGCAGAACAATATTCATTTTTTAGGATTCCCAAAACTTTGTTTACCGACTTAAATTTTAAAAAACTATCCGTAGAAGCAAAAATTCTTTATGGAATTCTACTCGATAGAATGAGCTTGTCAATTAAGAATAAATGGTTAGATGAAGAAAACAAGGTATACATCATCTATACCATAGAAGAAATTATGGAAGTATTAAACTGGGGGAGAAATAAATCGGTCAAAGTAATGAAAGAAATTGAAGAGATAGGATTATTAGAAAAAAAGAGGTTAGGACTTGGAAAGCCAAATTTACTTTATGTAAAGAACTTTATTTACACAGAAAATAATAAAACTACAGAAGTTTCAAAAGCAAACCTCAAGAAGTTTAAAAAACAAACTTCAGGAAGTTTAGAAAACAAACCTCAAGAAGTTTCAAAAGAGGACTCTAATAATACTAATATTAATAATACTGAAACTAATAATACTGATTTTAATAATACCACCCCCATATCCCCCTTAGAAAAGCTAGGAGAAAAATCAAAAAAAACTTTGGAGGAGGAAGAATTAAAAGAAACTATAAAAAAGAATATATCTTATGAAACCTTTGAAAAAGTAAGAATAGAAGAAAAGAAGAAAGTAGATGTGATGATAAATGTACTTGTAAAAGCCTTAACTAGCTTTACAAACATTAAAATAGGAGGGAGGCATATATCCAATGAAAATTTTAAAGAAAGATTTCTAAGTCTTAACTATAAACACATAGACTATGTTTTGAAATACCTAAGAGAAAATGCTCCAAAGGATATTAGAAACATTAATGCCTTTCTACTGACTCTCTTATACAATGCAGATGAAAGTATTAGAAACATAGAAGTCATAAAGAGAGAAGATCAGAAAAGAGAAAACTATGACTATAGTAACGATGAGGATATTTGGAGAGAATTTTTAAATACTTGATAGGGGAGTCGCATATGGAATTAATAAAAGAAATCTTAGAACAGAAAATAAAAAATGCAGAAACAAATAGTCCATCAAAAGATGAAGAAAATAGGAGTTATATAGATCAAGAAACAGGATTAAAATATTGTGCAAAATGTAAAACACCAATTGAAAAAGAAATAGACTTCTTTGGAGAAATAAAAAAAGTTGGTATTTTATGTCAATGTGAAAAAGAAAGACAAAAATTAGAGGAAGAAAAAAGAAAAGAAAATAAAAGGCTTTTAAAAATTGAACACTTAAAAAAAGAGTGTTTTTCCGATCCTATCCTATTAAATTGGAATTTTAAAAATATGGACAAAGATAGTGAGCATGAAAAAGTAGCAAAAAACTATGTGGAAAAATTTGATGAAATATATGAAAATAATATAGGATTAATTCTCACAGGGAATGTGGGATGTGGAAAAACATATCTTGCAAGTGCTATAGCAAATGCTTTACTAGAAAAAGAAATATCAGTCAAAATGACAAATTTTTCAGTAATTTTAAATGATATGACTAACTTTGAGATTGATAAGAGTAAGTATATAGATAACCTAAATCATAAGAAACTATTAATTATTGATGATTTTGGAATGGAAAGAGATACAGATTTTGCAGCTGAGCATATCTTTAACATAATAGATAGTAGATATAGAAGTGGGAAACCTCTAATTATAACAACAAACTTAAATATATCAGCTTTAACTAATCCTGAAACTATAAAAGATAAAAGAATTTACTCAAGGATACTTGAAATATGCAGTCCCATTATATTTACAGGAGAAAATAGAAGAATAGAAAAAATGAAGGAGAAATCAAAATTAGCCTATGAAATATTAAAAAAAGAATGAAAGTAGGTGAGTGAATGCAAAATGATGATATAAATAGCAGAACAATAGCCATAGTAAAAAAAGCAAGTATAGTAACAGCCAAGCAAGTTATAAATTTGATGAAGAAAATATTAGAAATAAATAAACATAAAGCACAGACAGAACAGTCAAGACCCTTAGAAAAATTTAAAAAAGTAAAAGTAAAAGACCTTGTAAAAAAAGGTAAAGTAGAAACCTTAGAATTAAATGACATAGACTTAAAAGCGTTGAAAAAAGAATTAAAAAGATATGGGGTGAAATTTTCCATAAAGAAAGATTTAGAAAATGGAAACAACATTATCTTTTTTCAAGCAAAAGATATAAAAGTAATGGAACAAGCTTTTAAAAAGACAGTCCAGAAATTTAATAAAGATAAGTCAAGAAAAAGAAAATCTTTAATAGAAAGGCTTAATAACTTCAAGGATAAAGTCAAAGATACTATTGACAGAGATAAGGTTAAACATAAACATCAGGAACAAAGTTTATAATAAAAACACTTGGATATATAATATATATGATGAGAAGGCATGAATAGCTTTATTGTTGAATACTATGAAAAAGAAGATTGGAATCATCCAGTAGAAGAATTTCTCTTATCTATAGATAAAAAATGATAACATAAGCATTAGGAAAGAAACTAAAAGCTACCTTTGAAAGTAAAGTATAAGTGTATGAAATGAAGAAAAATATTTGCCCAAAATGTAAAAGAAAGATGAAACAACAATTTATAGGCCTACTACATTGCAAGTGTGGTATAAGCTACCATAAAGATTTAGGATATTTTAAAAGAAATGAAAATATGATTTTTGTCTTGGAAAGAAAAAAGATAGGTAAAAAAATAAAACAAGTTCCAGTAATAAGATATAAAAAAGATAAATAAAATACTAATGGGTAGAGAAATCTACTCTTTTTTATGGAGAGGAAGTGATTAATTCGAAAATACTAAATGAAATAATAAAAGATATAAAAAATGTTTTTAAGATAAGAGATAAGAAGAAATTTGTATTAGAAAATCTTCCTTACCTCTTATTTTTTTATATAGGAAATATCTTTGCAAGCCATGTCAACTCTTATGTAGGAGGAGATATAATAGATAGAATTCTAGTAGCTTTTAGTCAAATAGATACTTTAAACTATATTCCATCATTAAAAATAAAAAACATGATACCCAGTCTAATTCTATCAGTAGTTATTAAGTTAATCCTTATACAGAAAAAGAAAAATGCAAAAAAGTTTAGAGAGGGCAGAGAATATGGGTCGGCAAGATGGGGAAATGAAAAAGACATTGAGCCATACATTGACAAGAAGTTTGAAAACAATGTGCTATTAACTCAAACTGAAAGACTTACCATGAACAATAGACCTAAAAATCCAAAATATGCGAGAAATAAAAATGTATTGGTAATTGGAGGTTCTGGTAGTGGTAAAACAAGGTTTTTTGTAAAGCCAAATCTCATGCAAATGCACTCTTCATATGTAGTAACCGATCCAAAAGGAACATTAGTCTTGGAATGTGGGAAAATGTTGGAAAGAAATGGATATGAGATAAAAATACTAAACACAATAAACTTTAAAAAATCCATGAGATATAATCCCTTTGCATACTTGAAAAGTGAAAAAGATATTTTGAAATTAGTACAAACAATAATTGCAAATACTAAGGGAGAAGGAGAAAAATCAACTGAGGATTTTTGGGTGAAAGCTGAAAAACTCTATTACACAGCACTTATAGGATATATCTGGTATGAAGCTCCTAAAGAAGAACAGAACTTTACAACTTTACTTGCTATGATAGATGCAAGTGAGGTAAGAGAAGAAGATGAAAATTTTAAAAATGCAGTAGACTATATGTTTGAAGCATTAGAAAAAGAAAAGCCAAATCATTTCGCAGTAAAACAATACAAGAAATACAAACTTGCAGCAGGAGTAATAGAATTAAGGAGAACACTTAATCACTGTTTTAGTGAAACATGTACTTCTTAATTCTTTTTTATTTAAGAAATTAAGAGGAAGGAGGAAAAAGTG
>NZ_JRNB01000003.1 GCF_000758885.1 Peptostreptococcus sp. MV1
GCCCTACGTGGACTTTCACCACAGACTGACGGCATGCCCGTCATACATAAAAAAGTCCGAGGGATTTCACCTCGGACTAAAATAACTTGCATCAACGAGGCTTTATCTTATTAAAAGCCAGGCCTATATTATTTAGTCATACTTCCAACTAAACCTAATGTTCTAACTAACTGAGAAGTATAAGACATTTCGTTGTCATACCATGCAACTGTCTTTACTAACTGCTTGCCAGCTACATCCATAACCTTAGTAAGTGTAGCATCGAATAGTGAACCGTAGCTAATACCTACTATATCACTTGATACTATTTCATCTTCAGTGTAACCAAATGATTCATTTGCAGCAGCCTTCATAGCAGCGTTGATTTCTTCAACTGTTGTATTCTTGTCAAGTACACAAACTAATTCAGTTATTGATCCTGTAGTTACTGGTACTCTCTGTGCAGCACCATCTAGCTTGCCAGCTAATTCAGGGATTACTAGGCCGATTGCCTTAGCAGCACCTGTTGTATTAGGGATTATGTTACCTGCAGCAGCTCTAGCTCTTCTAAGGTCACCCTTTCTGTGAGGACCGTCTAGAGTATTCTGGTCGTTTGTATATGCATGTATAGTAGTCATTAGACCCTCAACTATACCAAACTTGTCCTGTAGTACCTTAGCCATTGGTGCTAGGCAGTTAGTAGTACAAGATGCACCTGAAACAACTGTTTCACTTCCGTCTAGTATATTAGAGTTTACATTGTAAACTATTGTCTTAAGGTCTCCTGTAGCTGGTGCAGAGATTAGAACCTTCTTAGCTCCTGCTACTATATGAGCTTCTGCCTTTTCCTTTGATGTGAATAGACCAGTACATTCTAGTACTATATCCACATCTAGGTCACCCCAAGGAAGATTTTCAGGATTTCTTTCAGATATTACCTTTATTTCGTGTCCGTTTACTATAAAGGCACCTTCTTCAACAACTATTTCACCCTTGAATCTACCCTGAGATGTATCATACTTGAATAAGTGTGCCAACATATTAGCATCTGTCAAGTCGTTTATAGCAACTACATCAAACTTATCAGTTTCTTCCATCATCTTTCTTAAAGCTAGTCTACCTATTCTACCAAATCCATTAATTGCAACTTTTACCATTTTGTTACCTCCAAAAATACTTTTTGTTTTTATATTACCTAATTCTACCAAAATTAAGATTTTGTCTTTTACCTTCTACCATAACAACATTTCTGTTCTTGTGCTACCCCTGCTTGGACAGCCTGTTAATCAATTCTTTTGCACATTCCTCATCTGTTATCAAATTCAGATTCTTGTTCATCTTGTACAAGGCTAGGAAGGCATCTACCTTATCCTTGCCTGAAAATACCAAGCTTGCATTTTCAGAATTCTTATACATATCAATATCTATACCTACTGTATTGAGCTTCATGGCTATCTGACCATCTCTGTCAAAATAGTAACCAAAAGCCTCTCCTACTGCTTGTTTTTCCTTGAGTAGGTCGATTTCTTCCTGTGACATTCCTCGTCTCTGAGCCATTACGTCTGCCCTACCTATACTGAAGAATATCTTGTCAGCCTTCTTTAGATCGTCTAGCGTTCGTTTGATATCGGGTACCGACATGAGAGTATGTCTAGCATTTCCATCTAAATTATCCGGTATATATAAGAAATCAACTTGTGAGCCAAGTTTCTTTGCCGTCAGAGCCGCTATACTATTGGCCTGCAGGTCTATTTCTGCTCCAACACTTCCCCTTGTAGGCAGTATCTTTACTCCCTCAAATCCAGTGTTGGTATCAATATTCTCTGCCAACTCTCTCATAGTAGAGCCACCTGCTATAGCAATAATATCATCCCCATTAATTTTCTTTAAAAGATATTCAGCCGCAGCCTTGGCAACAGACTTGAGACTATTTTCTCCAACCTTCTTGGCTATGACTACATCCTTGATTCCAAGCAATTCTCTCAACTTCTCTTCCATATCACTGATGCCCATTATTTCACCCATGACAGTCTCTAGATTTTCCAAGACTTCCTTACCCTCACTAGTGATGGTCATACCGGATACATCTATGTTGATGAATTTATGTTCCTTCAAGAAGTCTATCTCTGTTCGAGTGGTCCTCTCACTTAGATTCAGTACCGAAGAAAGCATCCTTCTACCAATCGGTTGACTGATATTTATTTGCCTCAATATGGCATATCTCTTTTCCATTAAGTCAATAGCCTGAGGAATGATCTTCTTTTGAACTTCTATTAAATTTTTCATAAGTCTTCCTCCATTTTATATGGCTATCTGTGTCCCAGATGTATCTTATCCGTCCCACAATCTTATTATAAACTAGTGGGACAAATTTTGCAAGGCTTTTTTAAATTTATTTTTTATTTGCCTTTCTATTTTTAATATTACCCACAAAAACCCACAAATATCAATAAATTTCATATTTTCCCAAAAGAAAAAACAGGGGACGTTTTTTGTCCCCTGCCATCTATTATAACTACTAGTTACAAGACTCCAAAATATTTCAAGGCATACTCGACACCATCATCATCTATGTCCCTAGTAACGAAATCCGCTATTTCCTTTACTGGAGGATTGGCATTACCCATAGCAATTCCTCTTCCAACATATTTCAACATAGCTATATCATTGCCACCATCTCCAAAGGCCATACATTCATCCTTTGAAAGCTTCATGTAATCCAATACTATTTCTATTCCCTTGTCCTTACCGCCATCAGCTATGACAACATCCGCAAATTCAGGACACCACCTCAGCATCTTACAATTAGGCATGTGGTCCAAAAATTCCTTTTCATCTTCTTCGTCTACATATGCTAATAATTGGTAAGTGTTGTGACTATGTATCCTAGACAAGTCTTCAACCTGAGTATCATAGCCCGTACCACCAATCTTTTCCCTAAAATTCAAGACTCTCTCGTTAAGCAGGTTTATGTACATATGACCTTCTTCAACAAACTCACATGCTATCTTATTCTCTTCAATATAAGGCAACAAGGACTCTAGACTTTCTACTGGTATCGGCACATCTCTCAATACCTTGCCCTCATATATACAGTACTGGCCATTGAGCATTACATAGCCATCAAACTTAAAGTCCAACATACCTTCTATTGTATCCAACCAAGCTGGCGACCTTCCAGTTGCCAAGAAAAGCTTAATCCCTTTTTTCCTCAATGCCTCCAAGGCTCTCCTAGAAGATTCTGGAACCTGGTGGCTCTTCAGACTCAGAAGAGTACCATCAATATCAAAAAAAATTACTTTTACCATAACTTCCCTTCCTTTATCTATTATAAAATCTACCATCAACATTATAACACATAAAGCTGGAATAAAAAATTGAAAAAATAGTTGACTGCACAACCTTATTTTTGTTAAAATATTTCGATGGAAATAATAACTACAAAAGTAAGAAGGGAGACCCAGACAAAAATGACTAAGACTGATAAGGCCTTTAGGGACAACCCCCTAGGCTATGAAAAAATATCAAAACTACTATATAAATTTTCTCTTCCTGCCATCATTGGTATGTTTATAAACGCCTTGTACAATGTTGTAGACAGGATTTTTATAGGCAACAGCCCTGACCTTGGGGCCAACGGACTGGCTGCCTTAACCATATGTTTCCCTGCCATGATAATTATGATGTCCACAGGAATACTCTTTGGCCAAGGTGGGGCTACCCTATTTTCAATAAATCTAGGCAGACAAGATTACGAAAAGGCTGACAAGGCCCTTGGTAATGCCACATCCCTCCTAATTATATTTGGACTCTTGATTACAGTATTTGGTGAGATATTCCTAAACAAGATCCTAGTCTGGTTTGGTGCCAGTCCAGCCATCCTACCCCACGCCAAGGAATATATGAGGATAATTCTAATCGGTACCATATTCCAGGTAATTGGTATGGGTATGAACAACTTTTTGAGGGCAGATGGCAAACCCAAGCTATCTATGGTGACCATGTTCTTTGGAGCTGGTATTAATATCATATTAGACCCAATATTTATATATGTTTTCAGGATGGGTATGAGTGGAGCTGCCATAGCAACTATCACTTCCCAGTTTATATCCATGGTTTGGAGCATCCACCACTTCCTAAAGAAGGATGCACTTCACAGGATACAGGCAAAATACATGAAGCTAGATGCCAGCCTAGCCCTTGAGATAACTAGCCTAGGTATGCCTGGATTTTTGATTCAGCTATTTAGTAGTATCTTGAACCTAATCCTAAACAGGGCCTTGCTGGAATACGGTGGGGATATAGCCGTATCAGGTATGGGTATTGTAACCAGCCTAGCCATCCTCTTAGTACTTCCTGTTATAGGTCTGAACCAAGGACTCCAGCCTATAGTCAGCTTTAATTATGGGGCAAGAAAATTTGACAGGGTCAAAAAAGCTGCCATGCTTACGATTGTAGCTGCAAGCTGTATCACAGTATTTGGTTTTGTACTTACCAGAATCATACCAGACCTTCTAGTATCTATGTTCAACAGGGACAAGGAACTTGTGGATTTCGGCGTCCATGCCCTACAGACTTGGCTAATGTGCCTGCCTCTAGTAGGTTTTCAGATTATCGGTTCCAACTTTTTCCAGGCAATAGGTCTACCAAAGAGAGCCATGTTCCTCAGCCTACTTAGACAGGTCTTAATCCTGATACCAGCCATAATAATCCTATCAAATATGTACGGTATAAATGGTATCCTATTTGCAGCACCACTAGCAGACCTAGTAGCTGCCATAGTAACTGCCATATTTTTCTTTAGCTTTACTAAAAATCTAACAGACTAGACACTAGTATGGACTCTCAATGACGAGGCAAATATCCTATTTATCCAGACAATTTGAATACTATAATAAAACACACCGAAAATGACTTCTATACCAAGTTCGGTGTGTTATTTTATTTTATTTTATTATTAAGTTATCTATATTTTCTAATTACATGTAATCTTTAATTGTATAGTTCCTTTACTTATCTTTAAATCTTGAAATCTATTATTTACCAGCTCCATCGTTTGATTTATTAAAGGTAATAATAGCCTTGAACAAGTCACCGTCCAAGTCAATATTTAAGTCTCCACCCTGAACTTGAGCATAGCTCTTTGCTATAGATAAGCCTAAGCCAAAACCTTCAGTATTCCTAGACTTGTCACCTCGCCTAAACCTCTCAGTGATGTCTTCCCTGTCATAGTCTATTTCTGTTGCAGATATATTTTTAAAGACTATATTTACCAAGTCATCAAAGTCCTCAACTTCAATATATGCCCTAGACCCTTCCATGGCGTACTTGGCCATATTTACTAACATATTTTCAAATATTCTGTATGTCTTTTCCCCATCCAAATAAAGCATTATCTTTTTATCTGGGAACTTGGTCCTAAGAATCAACTTCCTTTCATTAAACCTATCCTCAACCTCCCAGATACACTGCTTGACCAATTCAACTACATCTATCTGATTTATGTCGAGTGTAATGCTTCCTGACTGGGCCTTGGATATTTCAAACATATCATCAATCAGTACTTTTAGCCTTTCAGACTTTCTAAATATGGTATCCACATACTCCCTAGATCTATTTGAGAGATCATCCTCGTTCCTTAGTAGATCAGAATAGGATATTATTGATGTCAGAGGCGTCTTTAGGTCATGAGATACATTGGAAATCAATTCACTCTTTAACTTTTGACTCTTTATTTCGTCCTCTACAGTCTTCTTATATGCCTCCTGTATGCTCATCAACTGTCTCTTCAATTCCTCATATATACCTACATCCTGACTCATAATATCTACATCCAAGTTACCCTTGGCTATATTCTCAGTCAGATTAAAAAGACTCCTGTAATCATCTTTACTCTCTCTGATTTCTCTAATTACTATTTTTTCAAATATGAACACAACTATAGCATATGCAAATATGATTAGGAACCAAGTCATGTTACTAGTAACAAATCCACTTACAATTAAAAATATAGATCCCAGACTCACAATTACAACGCCTAATATGCATAGCCTGTTATACCTCCTACTAAAGTCTACTTTAATAAATTTTCTTATACTATTGACTATAAAGTTGTAGAGGAATAAAAACATCTTAACCAACAAACTCTTCTTTAGGAAGTATTTTTTGACTCCAGTAGCTAGCACCATCCTAATCCAAGCTGCAAAAACAAATGATACTAAATAAACGATAAACCAATACCCTATATTTATACCATTTACCACCTGTTTAGATATCCATATAGGTATATTGTTGGCCATAACCACCTTCAATAGGTTACCATTTATAGTTTCTCTAACTATCTTGACTGGTACATCATTGCTAAGCAGGGAGTAGTCAAGCTTTATCAATATAGCTATCAAAAGCTCAAAAGGAAGCTTGAATACACTCTTTATCCCATAAAAACCTATCAAAACTTTTTTTGGAAGAAGTAGGGTAATTATAAATATTGATATTAAAAGAAATCTTGCTATACTCTCTATAAGAGAAAGTTTGCTCCTCTCAGCCCTATTAATATACCTACTGATGGTATCGTTACTGGCATAAAAATCATTATTTAATTTTCTAGGAACAGCATACATAAATAACCTGTTCTTGATAGGCTTGGTGTTATAACTATAAAAGTCACCTGGCAATTCACCATCAAAATTATATTTGACCTTCATCTTCCTATTTGATTCATGTCCCAACATAAAATCGTCTATCCTTTGCTTATTAAAGCCACTCGTATACAGGAGCCTGTATTTACCGTACTTGTCGTATTCTATCAAGATACAATTTCTAAAATCCTTGGATATAGCCTCATCTACAGATTTATATTCTTCGACCAACTTCTTGTAATTATCTTGACCTGGTTTGGCCTCCATATATTTCTTCAAGGTATTAACATAGTCCTTAAAATCATAGTTAGAAAAGGCATAGTCACTCTCTGTATTTATACAAGAAAACTTTATATTCCCATCGGACCCCTTGATCATAGACCCCAAGTCCGTATTGGCAGCCAAGTTAAATTCGTTTTTTATAGATATTTCATCTAGCTCACCGGAATAATAGTCTATACTAGCATTTTTAATAATGGAATTTATAGTTTCTTCACTAAGAAACAAATCCGCCGGGTCTACTGCCTTGTCCATTTCCGTCTGATAAGTCTTATAGTATAGATAAAAATTAGAGTCAAATATATCCGATGTATAGGCTTCTGTTTCAAAGGGATCGCCCTTTAACTCAGATATTTTTGTTTCTACATAGTGGTACCTATAAATCATATTAAGTGACAAAAAAAACAATATGAGTATGACTATACCACTAAATAAACGTCTCTTATTTATTTCGTCAATCTTAAATTTTGTCAATTTTATATCCAACTCCCCATACTACTTTCAAGTATTTAGGTTTTTTAGAATCGAGTTCTATTTTTTCCCTAATATTTCTTATATGAACCATAACGGTATCAGTATTGATGGCATTCTCATTCCAAACCTTCTCATATATCTCTTCTGATGAAAATACCCTACCTGGATTTTTCATCAGTAGGTTCAATATCTTAAATTCAGTAGGTGTAATCTTGACTGGATTATCATCTACACTTACAGTTCTCTTGTTTTCATTAAGCTCTAGGCCACCTATCACATAAACACCTTCGTCGTCTTTATCGCCCTTGTCATCTCCATTTATATTCATATACTTTGTGTACCTTCTCAGCTGTGAATTGACCCTGGCCAAGAGTTCCAGCGGCTTGAATGGCTTGTTTACATAGTCATCTGCCCCTATATTTAGGCCCATTATCTGGTCTACTTCTTCTGACTTGGCCGATAGTATAATCACAGGGAAGTTATGCTTTTCCCTCAACTTCATTATCATAGTTGCCCCGTCCATCACAGGCATCATCATGTCTATAATGGCTAGATGTATTTCTTCCTTTTTAAGTATTTTCAAGCCTTCCAGACCATTATTTGCCTTAAAAACTTTATACCCCTGGTTCAATAAATATATCTCTACTACGTCTGCTATCTCTTTTTCATCATCTACTACCAATATATTATATGATTTCATAGGTCACCTCATTTCTATAATATTATCTACCACTAGTTGGGTCAGACAATTACCCTCGACTAAGTATCTTATTTCAACTATCTTCCCCTCTTTATATTTCTTACAACTAGCATACAACCATCCCTGACATTTATAAAGGCTTCCTCTGCCTCCATTACATTGGATATGCCTCTTGTTATGGAATATTTCAAGTCTAATTCCTCAACGCTGTACTCCATATTAGCCAGGGTAATTCCCCTTGCATCGCCCATTATAGGTATGATAGAAACAATATCCCCGATATTACCCTTTAGGTTCATTTCATCATTTTTCAAAATATATATTTCTTCATTTTCCGATATAATCCTAGGATACATACCTCTTTCCAAAATATAATAGAGAAGTTGTATATTAGCTAGTTCATGATCTATACGTCCTCCTAGAGCTCCGTATATATCGATTCCTAAAAGCCCCTCTTCTTCAACTAACCAGACCGCTAATTCAGCATCAGTTTCGTCCTTTTTTGTGGGGAATTTTTTAAATACCACCTCAGAAGACTCATAATATTTTCTAATTTCTTCGTCTATTGAGTCTAAATCACCTAGTATATAGTTTGGCATTATCCCCATCTTGTAAAGGTGGTTGGCTCCACCATCGACAGCAATTATCAACTCATATTTATTATAATTCACGACATCCCTTATATAGTCATAGTCGTCTAACTGACCATTCAATACCAGGCAAGCTGTCTTGCCATGAATTATCCTGCTCACTAAAGTTCCCATTTATTCTCCATCTACAGCCCTTCTTAAATCCATTACTGCCTTGTCTATATCTTCTTTACCGAAAATAGCTGATCCAGCTACCAATACATCTGCACCAGCATCTACCAAGGCCTTGATATTTTCACTTGTAACTCCACCATCTACTTCTATCTCTATATCTAGACCCCTTTCGTCTATCATAGCCCTTAATTCCTTGACCTTGTCTATGACTACCGGTATAAATTTCTGTCCACCAAAACCTGGATTTACTGACATCAGTAGGACCATATCTAGGTCTGCCAATACATGTTGAATCATACAGACTGGTGTAGCTGGATTTAAAACTACGCCCGCCTTGATACCATGTGACTTGATATTCTGTATAGTCCTATGTAGGTGGGTACAAGTCTCCTGATGGACTGTAATTATATCACAACCTGCTGCAGCTAGGTCAGGTAAAAACTTGTCTGGATCAGATATCATAAGATGGGCATCAAATACCATATTTATATCCTTTCTCAGGCTCTTAATTATAGGAGCCCCAAAAGTTATGTTTGGCACAAAATGTCCGTCCATTACGTCTAGATGTAGGTATTCACATCCTGCCGCCTCTACCTTCTTACATGATTCTAATAGTCTAGCAAAGTCTGCTGATAAAACTGATGGTGCTAATTTCATTATAAATTCCTCCTAAGTTCTCTAATCTTCAAATTATTTATTTCATCTAGTATCTGTAGGTACGACCTGTACCTAGTCTCTGATATTTTTCCTGCCTCAAGGGCCTCTTTAACCGAACATGAGGGTTCATTTTTATGTATACATTTTCCTCCAAATCTACATCCATCATACTGGGCAAATTCTATAAAGTACTCCTGTAATTCTTCAATTTCTATGTCGGTTAGCTCGAAAGAACTAAAACCTGGTGTATCTGCTACTATAGCATTTTCACCTATCTTGTATAGCTGGGAATGCCTAGTCGTATGCTTGCCCCTGCCTAACTTTTGGGATATCTCAGCTGTATCAAGGGCAAAACCTGGCTCAATAGCATTTAATATACTTGACTTACCAACTCCTGACTGGCCTGCAAACACAGAAATACAACCCTCTAGCTCTTGTCTAACCTGGTCTATACCTTGGCCTGTCTTGACACTGACCGGTATGACCTTATAGCCTACCCTCTCATAGTCAGTTACAATACTGTCAACGATTGAGCCATCAGTATCTAGGTCTATCTTTGTCAAGATTATCCTAATATCTAAATTTTCTTTTTCTGAAAATACTATAAACCTATCCAAGAGAACCATATTAGGATTTGGCTCCTTAACAGAAAAAGTAATCAAAACCTTGTCAATATTTGCAACAGGTGGCCTTACCAACTCAGACCTTCTTTCATATATTTTTTCTATATTGCCTTTTTTATCGTATTCATCTATTATGCTGATAGACACCCTATCTCCTACCAAGGGGCTAAGTCCCTTCTTTCTAAAGATGCCACGAGCCTTACATTCATAAAGGTCTTGGCCTACTTCAACATAATAAAATCCACTGATACCCTTAATTATTATTCCGTCTTTCATTATACCTCCCAGTCTACATTACTACTTATATGATAACACAAGACTCCTGCCAGTTAAAGCTCCTAAATAACAAAACCACCATTGCTAGCCAGCACCTGACCCGTAATAAAATCAGCCCTGTCTGATGCCAAAAAGACAACCAAATTGGCTATATCTATAGGATAACCCAACTTCATAAGGGGAGTCTCATCCCTCAGATAGTCTATATCTTCCTGGCTAAATTCCTTCATCATATCAGTCATAATAACGCCTGGAGCAACTGCATTTACATTTATTCCAGAAGGACCAACTTCCTTGGCCAAGGCCTTTGTAAATCCAATAACACCTGCCTTGGAAGCTGAATAGGCGACCTCACAAGAAGCTCCAACCTGCCCCCACATGGAAGATATATTTATAATCTTGCCGCTATGGTTGGATAGCATATGCTTGAGGGCCTCCTTGGAACATAGGAAAACTGACTTCAAATTTGTATCCATCATTCTATCCCAATCGTCTTCTTCCATATCGGTAATCAAGCCCTCATAACTAATCCCCGAATTGTTGACCAGGATATCTATAGTTCCAAACCTATCCATGCAAAAATTAAACATGGCCCTTACCTGGTCTTGCCTAGATACATCCGCCTGAAAAATTTCTACTGGGTAATTTTTATCCTTTAAAATACTGGCTAGTTCTAGAGCTGCCTCTTCTGACTTATTATAGTTTACCAGCAGCCTATATCCTTCTTCGGCTAGTTGAATCACTACTTCTCTACCAATCCCCCTAGCACCACCAGTTACCAATGCTACCTTACTCATCTGATTTCCTCCTAAAAACAAGGAGCTACCTCTAGGCAACTCCTTGTCATAATCTACTCAATAATTATCAAAATTATCTTAGTTATTTGTTCCACCAATTATATTTTCACTAGTAGTACCACTTGAAGAATCTTGATTGTTATCAGGAACAATTATGCTACCACCGCTATTATTTCCATTATGACTAGTGTCACCGTTCGGCCTACTAGTACTTGGGTTTATAGGTCTGGATGGTCTACTAGGTGTCCTACTAGTTGAAGGATCTGTACTTCTGTTCGTATTACCATTAGAATCATTGCCATCCGGTATACTTGTATCTGGTTCTTCAATTATTGATGGCTTTTCCTGTTTCTCCTTCTTGCCCTTGCTGACAACTAAAGATACCTTTTGACCCTCATCACTAGAACCACCGACTAGACTCTGACTCAGAACTGTACCTTCCTTGGCATCATTATACTCATATTTTACATTGCCGAGAACAAGATTATTGTCATTCAATAACTTCTCTGCCTGACTTAAATTAAGTCCTACCACGTTAGGTACTGGAACCTTTGATTTACCCTTGCTGACAATTACGCTGACAGAATCACCCTTCTTAAGGGTTGTGTTCTCACTTGGTGTCTGAGTTATTATCCTGTCCTTGCTGACTCCATTACTGTATTCTTCTGACTTGACTACTAGCTTTAGACCTGTTCCCTCTAGACTCTTTTGTGCTTCTTCAACAGTCATGTTTACCACGCTAGGAACAGTTACATTTTCTGAACCATTTTTATTAAATAGGCCTAATCCAAAATACTTCATGAAAAAGGCTGCATAACCTATCAATATCAGTATAAGAATAGCTGCCAATACCTTGAGTCTTCTACGTGCCCCAGGTGTTTCCTTCTTCTTGGATTTATTTTTCTTTTTTTCTTTTTTCAACTCTCTCCTAGACTTAGGTTTTTCTTCGTAGTAGTCGTCTTCATCTTCATCATCATAGTAGTCTTCATCATCGTAGTAGTCGTCTTCGTCATAGTAATCTTCATCATCATAATCATCATACTGGACTGGCTTCCTACCATTGAAAACTTCTGGATCTCTCCTATCTACATCAGTCGTAGCAAAGTTGTTGTAGTCCTTTATATATGGAAGGTCTATATTTCTCTCTACAAACTCTATATCCTCTATCAATTCCTCAGCAGTCTGGTACCTATTAGCAGGCTCCTTCTGAGTCAACTTGCTGATAATAGTCCTAACGCTATTTGGAATATCTATCTTTTCCTGGTCTGTAAAGGCTATATCCTCGTTTATATGCTTCAAGGCTATAGATATAGGACTGTCACCACTAAATGGTACCCTACCTATAATCATTTCATATAGGACTATACCCAGTGAATATAGGTCGGCATTGCTTGTCAGGTGCTTGCCCTTGGCCTGTTCAGGAGATATATAGTGGACTGAACCAATCACACTCCCCATATTCGTCATAGTTGAACTGCTGACAGCCTTGGCAATACCAAAGTCTGCAACCTTTACCTGCCTACCATCCTTGGATATCAATATATTGTGAGGCTTTATATCCCTGTGAATTATACCACTTCTATGGGCTGCACTCAGTGCCCTAGCTATCTGCTTGGCTATATCCAGAGAAGTATATTCTTCCAGAGAACCCTCATTTTGTATTATTTCCTTCAAATTCTGACCATCTACATATTCCATTACTATGTAGTGGACCTTGCCGTCCTCACCTACATCGTACACATTCACGATATTTGGGTGGGATAGACTAGCTACGGCTTCTGCCTCCCTCTTGAACTTGACCAAAAACTCCTGGTCATCGACAAATTCAGGCCTCAATACCTTTACTGCAACAACCCTGTTTAAGAGTTTGTCCCTAGCCTGGTATACAAATGCCATTCCACCGTCGCCAATTTTCCTTAAAATTTCGTATCTATTTCCTAATACTGTAGCTCCCATAATAACACCACCTTACACCATAACTATTATTACAGTAACATTATCTTTACCAGATGCATCATTAGCCAAGTCCACTAGGTCTTGAGCTAGATCATCAGAATCGCTATTTAACAATGTTTGTTCTATATCTTCCCTGTCTACGGCACCTGTTAATCCATCAGTAGCCAATAATATTCTGTCACCCTCCTCAAGGTCTACATCATATATGTCCACCAATACTACCGGTTCCGTACCGACTGCCCTTGTTATCTTATTTCTATCCGGATGATTTCTGGCTTCTTCCTCAGTTATTATATTTGCCTTTACATATTCCTCTACAATAGAATGGTCATATGTAATCTTTTCCAAGCTTTCACCCTTTTTCAATATATAGCACCTACTATCTCCAACATTGGCTATATGGGCCTTGTTCTTGTATACTACTGCTAGAGTTAGGGTCGTACCCATACCGTCATAGATTATATCTTCCTTGGACTTGTCATATACCATTGAATTGACAGTGTTATAGGCCTGCTTGATTATATCTTCTATATAATCTATTTTCACTACGCCATTTTGTATCAAATTATCATTAAAAAATTCTATCAAATTTTCTACTGCTAGCTGGCTGGCAACTTCACCCTTATTGTGACCTCCCATGCCGTCTGCTATGGCAAAAATCCCTACATCACTACCATCTTCGGCTTCTATTATCTCACCCTTACAATAGTCTTCATTATTTTTTCTGACCATCCCTATGTGAGACTTAAACAAAAAATCCATATGAGTCCTCCTTTACCCCTTACTTACACTCCTTCTAAGCTGGCCACAGGCACCACTTATATCTGCCCCCATAGAGTTTCTAATAGTAACAGGTATATTATTTTTTTCTAAATAAGCTTTAAATTTATTTATGTATAAAATATCAGGTTTTTCAAAGTCCCTCTCCTCTATTGGGTTTATAGGGATTAGATTAACATGACACAACATTCCTTTCAGTAATTTAACTATTCTGTCTGCTTCCTTATTTGAGTCATTGACCCCCTTTATTAGGGAATACTCAAAGGTAATCCTCCTATTGGTCTTGCCAATATAGTAGTGACAGGCCTCTATTATCTGGTCTATCCTGTACTTGTTGGCAACAGGCATTATCTTTTGCCTCTCCTCGTCAAATGGTGAATGAAGTGATATGGCTAGGTTTATTGGAATCTCCAAGTCAGCCAGGTCCCTAATCCTATCTACTATACCACAAGTGGATAGGGTTATATGTCTGTTACCTATATTCAATCCATTTTCTTCATTTACCAGTTTCAAAAACCTTATGGAGTTTTCGTAGTTATCAAGTGGCTCGCCACTACCCATCATTACGATATTAGACACCCTCTTGCCCAGGTCTTCCTGGACCTTCATTATCTGGTCTAATATTTCCCATGACTCCAAATTTCTAGATAGGCCGTCTATTGTAGATGCACAAAATCTGCAACCCATCCTGCACCCAACCTGGTTGGATACACAGACAGTCAACCTGGTATCGTAGTCCATGGCCACTGTCTCTATTATATTTCCATCGTCTAGCTTAAATAGATACTTCTTTGTACCATCTATCTTTGAATCTAAACGCAGGTATTTTTCTATATTACCTATTCTTGAGTGCTCTTCTAGTTTAGACCTTAGAGACTTGGGTATATTATTCATTTCATCAAAATCCCTAATATTCCTATATATCCAAGAGTAGACCTGACTTCCTCTGAACTTTTTTTCTCCTATTCCAACTAGAAAGTCTTTGAGTTCACCCTCAGTCAAGTTTTTGAGCACAACACTTCCTTTATACATTATACCACACCTCTATTGATTTTTAAATTTTTTTCATTCTGCAAATAAAGAATCCGTCCATATCTTGCTGGTCTGGCAAAATCTTTATTAGTCCCTTATTGTCTAGTTCCAAGGACTTATCCACATGACTTATGTCGTCTAAGATGAAATCTTCGTGGTTTGACAAAAACTTTTCCACTATATCAACATTTTCTTCACAGAAGATTGTACAAGTTGAATAAATAAGTATACCACCCTTTTTTAGGTAGGAGCTAGCATTTTCCAGTATCTTATACTGAATTTCTGGCAGGCCTAGAACCTCGTCTTCCTTCTTGTACTTAATCTCTGGCTTCCTTCTCACTATGCCCATACCCGAGCATGGCACATCACACAGGACATAGTCAAAGCCACCTATATAATTTTCATTAAGAACTAGGGCATCACCTAGGCCTGGCTCCATATTTTTAAGACCCAACCTATTTGCATAGGCCTTCATCAGCTTGATCTTGTGCTCATATATATCCTGAGATATAATACTACCCGTATTTTCCATCAACTCGCCTATATGGGTAGACTTGCCGCCTGGTGCAGCACAGAGATCCAAGACTCTAGCTCCCTTATCTGGATTCATTACCTTGCCTACTAGCATTGAACTAATATCCTGTATACTAATATATCCCTCCCTAAATAGGGGGTGCTTGTCTATAGCCTTGAGTCCCTTCACCCTTATGGCCTCTTCAAAACCGACTATCCTACTGGCATCTAGTCCTTCACTCCTCAAGTCTTCGATTATTTTTTCTACTAGCCCATCAATATCCTGGCCCGGACCTAGCTTGGTCCTATTAACTCTCAAGTATATATTTGGCTTTTTAGATAGGGTTCTCAATATACTTTCTGTCCTCTCAAATCCATACTCCTTGACTAACCTCTCCACTATCCATTTTTCATATGAATAATATAAGGCTAGCTTATCTATAGTATTTAAGCTGATATCCTTGACCTCGTCCAAACGTCTGGAAATATTCCTAAGAACTGCATTTACAAAAGAAGCCGACCTCTTATCCAGCCTCTTCATCATGTCCACAGACTCATTTATGGCAGCATAGTCTGCCACGCCGTCCATATATAACAACTGATAGACTCCCATCCTAAGGACTAGCTTGACAGAGTGTTGCATCTTCCTAGCCTTAATCTTTGATACCTTGTTTATCATATAGTCTAGGAACCTTTTTCTCTCTACCACACCATATACTAGGTCGGTCACAAAACCCTTGTCTTGATTATCTAAACCAGCATCTTTTATATACTTGTTAAGAGCCATGTTAGAATAGTTACCATTGACTTCTATATCAAATAATATTTTATAAGCTACCTCTCTAGCTGTCATATTTTCTCCCTTCAAACAGATGTGACTATATACATTTGTATATAGTCACAATACTTTTATATACCACTAAAGCTAGTCATCACTCCTAGCAATTAAGATCAACCTTACCAATTGCAATATTGATGCCATGGCAGCTGCCACATATGTTAGGGCTGCCGCATGCAAAACTTTCCTACTTTCCTTTTTTTCATCTAGACCTACTATGCCTAGGCTTTCCAACTGTTTCAAGGCTCTAGATGATGCATTAAACTCAACTGGCAGAGTCACAAGCTGGAATAATACTGTCGCTGAAAACAGGACAATACCCATCCACAAAAACTGCCTATTTACAAAAAATCCCATCAATATAATTATCCAAGATGCAGAAGATGCAAAATTTACCACTGGTACAATAGCACTCCTAAACATCATAGGCACATAGGATTCCTTATCCTGAATTGCATGGCCACACTCATGGGCTGCAACCGATATTGAAGTAATAGACGTTCCGTAAAATACCTCTTCTGACAGACTCACTGTCTTACCCCTAGGGTCATAGTGGTCAGTCAAGGTTCCTGATACAGGCATTACAGGTACTGAAGATAAACCGTTATAATCTAGTATCCTTCTGGCTACTTCCTGACCTGTCATACCCTTCATGGCCCTGACCTTAAAATATCTACTTGTAGTTGAATTTACCTTGAAAGATGCATACATACTCAGCAAGATTGCCGGTATCAAAATCAAGATAGTTCTATCCATATATAATCCATAAGGATACATAATCATCACTCCTATTAACTTAATACTTTACCTGTCTCTATTGTATTGCCCTTTATATACTCAGATACAGGCATTCTCTTCTTGTTTGGCATCTGTAATTCTTCAATTAGTACTACACCTATACCACAGGCAACCTCTATACCCTGCTTGTCAACCGCAACTATTGTACCTGGCGCACTACTAGTTTGGTTAGAGCTAATACTAGTCTTCCATATCTTTATTTTGCCATATGGGCTTTCACACCAAGCTCCCGGCCATGGTACAGTTCCCCTTACAAGGTTGTGAACACTTACTGCTGACTTCTTGAAATTTATGTGACCTAGGTCTCTGTCCATCATAGGTGCATATGATGATTCATCGTCATTCTGCTTTGTCCTGTTGGCACTACCATCCTCTATGGCCTTGATAGTTTGGCTCAAAACCTCTGCACCCTCATCCATCATTATATCATGAAGTTGGCCTGCATTTATTTGGTCGTCTAACATAAATTCCTTAGTCTTTATAATATCACCTGTATCTAGGCCTTCATCCATAAACATAGTAGTTACACCTGTTTTTTCTTCGCCATTTATGATTACCCAGTTTATTGGGGCAGCCCCCCTATATTTAGGCAATAGGGACACATGGACATTTATACAACCATATTTAGGTAGGTCCAGCACATCCTTCTTCAGTATTTGACCAAAGGCTATAACCACTATTAGGTCTGGATTTAGTTCCTTTAGCCTATCTACAAAGTCTGCTTGACTGGCTTTTTCTGGCTGTAATACCTCTATGTCGTGTCTGATAGCTGCTTCCTTTACTGGTGAAAAGGCCAATTTCTTGCCCCTGCCCTTGGGCCTGTCTGGCTGAGTTACTACGGCACATACATCATAACCATCATTGATCAAACGCTCAAGCGAAGGTACTGCTATCTCTGGAGTTCCCATAAAAACTATACGCATATTATTCACCCTTTTCTGATTTTTCTACCTTTTCAACAAATAAAATCCCTTCCAAATGATCTATTTCGTGGCAAAAAGCTCTAGCCAATAAACCATGCCCTTCTACCTCTATATCCCTGCCAAACCTGTCCTGGGCCTTGACCTTTACGTAGTTTGGTCTTGTAACCTCCCCTACATAATCGACCACGCTTAGGCAACCTTCTAGGTCTGTTTGCTGGCCTGAAGTCTCAACTATAACTGGATTTACTAGTTCTATCAAACCTTCTCCAATGTCGACTACTACAGCCCTCCTAAGAACACCTACCTGAGGTGCTGCTAGACCAACTCCATCTTCCTTATACATAGTATCTGCCAAATCATCTAGTAGTGTGTGTAGTCTCTCATTAAAGTCTACCACCTGCTTAGACTTTTTATTCAATAGGGGTTCTCCCATCTTCAATACATTCCTTATCGCCATTTCAAATCCTCCTCCACTATATAAAACTGTTTGGGTTAATCTCTATATTTATATTAACATTTTTATCAAAAATTTGGTCAAACTTGCTAATACAAATATACCTCAGCATAGATTTAATACGCCTTATATCCATAACCTCATCTTTAATAATAACCTGCCACCTATACCTATCATTTATCCTGTTGATAGAACACTCATTAGGTCCTAGTATCCCCTTAACTTCGATTGACTGAGATTCCAAAAGATATTTAACAGTCTCTATAAATTTAGCGGCATTATTCTTTACTATATTATAATTCTTACCCGAAAAAACTATTCTGAACATATTATTGAAGGGTTCATATCCAAAGGCCCTCCTCAGCCTAATCTCATCCTGGTAAAAACTTTTATAATCATAATTCACTGCATGCCTGATAGCAAAATGGTCCACATTATAGGTCTGAAGTATTACATGTCCCTTTTTCTGACCTCTTCCTGCCCTTCCTGCAACCTGGGTTATCAGCTGGTAGGTCTGCTCAAAGGACCTAAAATCAGGATAATTAAGCATCATATCTGCTGAAATTATACCGACCAGGGTTACATTCTCAAAGTCATGACCCTTGCTCAATATCTGAGTACCTATCAAGACATCCGCATCCTGTCTATTGAACTGGCTCAGTATAGACTCCAATTGACCCTTTCTCGAAGTAGTGTCCTTGTCTATCCTCAGAGTCCTTATAGACGGATATTTCTTATTTATATATTCTTCAATTTTTTCTGTCCCCAAACCTAGGGTTCCTATGTTTGTACTGGAACACTGGGGACAGGTATCTGGTATTAATTCTTCGTGGCCACAATAGTGGCATACACCCTTATTTTTGAACTTGTGGTAGGTCAAGGATATATCACAATTCTTACATTTAATGACATGTCCACACTCTCTACAGGTCACAAAGCTAGCATAGCCCCTCCTATTCAAAAATAGTATGGCTTGATTGCCAGACTCCACAGTCTTTACTATCTCATCTTCCAGACTCTTGCTTATTTCTGACCTGCTACCCCTGTTCATTTCATACTTCATATCCACAATCTTTATATCAGGCATGGCTCTTTCATTGGCCCTCTTATTCAACTCCAAAAGAGTATACTCACCCTCTTGAGCCCTGTAATAGTCTGATACAGAAGGTGTCGCCGAACCCATCAGCAGGGTCACATGATGTTTTAGGGACATATATCTAGCAACCTCTATAGTAGAATACTTGGGAGTCATTTCGGAATTATAGCTCATATCATGTTCTTCATCTATTATAATCAATCCCAAGGACCTAAAAGGCAAAAATATAGCCGACCTAGTTCCTATTATGACCCTTATATTCCCATTTTTTATTTCCCTATAGACATCGTGCTTTTGTCCCTCGGACAAACCACTGTGGAATACTCCAACTATCTCTCCAAATCTAGCCTTTACCCTGGATATCATCTGGGGTGTCAGGGCTATCTCTGGTACTAATAAAATACTATCTAATCCTTGATTTAGACTATATTCTATCAGTTCCATATACACTTCAGTCTTGCCACTTCCTGTTACACCATGTAGCAAAAAGGGCTTTTTATTCTCTAGTGGGAAATCCTTCTTTATATGGTCTACCACATATAACTGGTCCTTGTTCAAACTCACTTCTTTTGAGTAGATCTTAAATTTGCTATCGGACTTCCTGTAATAGTCGAGTTCTTCAACATTTAAAAAATCCTTGTCTACCAAGCTCTTTATACTTTGACTTGAAACACCTAAAATTTCCATTAGCGTCTTATACTCTACAGACTCATTTGAACTTAGAAATTTAATTATTTCCTCTTGTTTAAGACCAAGTCTATATTTATTTTCAGAAATCATCTGGTCTATTTCTTCTAGTCCATATTTGAGTGATAGGTAGCTGATTTTTTTTTCATTTTTCTTATCTGTATATGTCCAAATTACTTGTCCATCTTCTTCTACCTTCTTGGCCTCCAACTTGTATCCCTTGGGATAAAAGAGGTTTAGAGCATCCATATAGGTGCACATATACCTATTTCTAATCCAAGCTATTAGCCTTATATTTTCCTTACTCAACATGGGCTCTACATCTAGGATTTCAAATATTACCTTTATCTTATCTGGCTCAATATCGTCTTGTCCTAGCCTATCCCTCTTCCTCACTACAAAGGCCTCTGTTGGCTTGTTTGACTTGCCAAAGGGAAGGCTGACCCTATGACCAACCATAATTTTTTCTTCCATATTATCTGGAACCTTGTATGTAAAAATCATATCGGCAAACCTGCTCTTATTTCTAAGTATTAAATCAATATACACATTCCATACCTCCCTCCAGATAATCACAAAAATAGCTAAATGGTAAAGGGTCAACATTTACATTTAGCTATCTTCATCCTACTTATTTTCTAATATATCTCTTACCTTATCTAGTATCTTGTCTCCTACTTCAGATTTCAGTAGCTTTGGATATTCATTAATCCTTCCATCTGCATCTATTATCTTAACTATGTTGGTCTCTGTAGCAAAACCTGCCCCCTGCTTTGTCAGGTCGTTGGCAACTATGAAGTCAAGATTTTTCTTTTTAACCTTCTTGGCTGCATTTTCCAAGACGTCATTAGTTTCGGCAGCAAAGCCAACCAAAACCTTGTCGCCCTTTATCTTACCCAACTCATGGGCTATGTCCTTATTTCTAGATAATTCAATACAAAGGTCTGAGTCCTTCTTCTTTATTTTCTTATCAGAGTATGACTTTGGCTTGTAGTCAGCTACTGCGGCACTCTGGATAACCACCTCATTGGAGTCAAACTCGCTCACTAGGTTTTTATATAGGTCATCTGCACTTTCGATAGCTATAAATTTAGCCAAACCTTTAGGAATATCTAGGTCAGTCTTTCCTGATACCAAGGTAACCTGAGCCCCTCTAGCTACTGCCCTTTTGGCTATTGCATAGCCCATCTTGCCACTAGACCTGTTGGTAATATACCTGACTGGGTCAATGGCCTCTATAGTAGGTCCAGCACTTATCATTATCTTCCTGCCCACTAGGTCCTTGTCAGTAGATTTCTCTTCAAAAAATGTGACTACATGCTTAATTATGTCATCTACATCAGCTAGCTTTCCTGGACCTATATCTCCACATGCCAACCTACCTGATGCTGGTTCTATAAACATATAGCCTAGGTCAGAAAGTTTATGTATATTATCCTGAACAATCTTATTTGTATACATATTTGTATTCATAGCTGGTGCCACTATAACCTGCGCCCTAGTAGCCATTACTGTTGTTGTCAACATATCATCAGCTATACCACTAGCTAGCTTGCCTATAAAATTAGCAGTCGCCGGCACTATCAAAAAGGCATCTGCCTTTTTTGCCAACTCTATATGCTCTACCTCCCAAGTCTTGGGTTCCTTGAACATATCATTTATCACAAAATTATTACTCAAGGTCTGGAAGGTCATAGGATTTACAAACTCACAGGCAGACTCTGTCATTACAACATGTATATTTGCATTCAACTTTTTCAATTTACTCACGACATCACAGGCCTTGTAGGCTGCTATGCCACCTGTAACACCTACTACAATAGTCTTATTACTTAGCATGTCAATAGACTCCTTTTCATAGTTTTCATTAAATTCATATAGTTGTCTTACTAAAATTAAATGGCTTTAGTAACTTTCAAGTGCCATCCTACATTCATGGATTTATTATTAGTCCTGTTCTAGTAATTTCTTCTCCTGGGCCAACTTATGAGCCAATTCCTTAGCTTCAATCTCATCATCAGTAAGGAGTCTATATCCTACCTTACCTGCTATAATTTCTTCACTAGCCACTACTACTGGCTTGTCTTTGGAGTCAGCCTTTATAAGAGGTTCTTCCTTGTCAACCAATTCTCTTGCCCTCTTTGACACTGTTGCAATTAGGTAGTATCTATTGTCTATCTTTTCTACTATATCATTTAATGATGGTCTTAACATTTTCTATCTCCTTCTCAAACATATCTAATATATCTTTTTTGTATCTCTTAACCTTGTTCTTTTCAACTTCTAATATATTTAAAATCTCTTCTGAAGACTTTTCGACTATATTGTTAAATATAAAGTAGTCATAATCTCCCAAGAGCTTGATTTCATCATAAGCACTGTTGAATCTCTTTTCTATCTGTTCTTCTGTTTCTGTGCCCCTTCCTACAATTCTATTCTTTAATTCCTGAAGGCTAGGTGGCAAGACAAATATGAATACAGCCTGTGGATAGACCTCCTTTATCTGCATGGCTCCCTGCATCTCTATCTCTAAAATGACATCTCTACCCTTGTCTAGTTCGTCAAAAATTGCCTTCTTAGGCGTACCATAGTAGTTGTCATATATCATGGCATGCTCTAAAAACTCACCATTTTCAACCATGGCCTCAAATTCTTCCTTGGTCTTAAAAAAATAAGACTTTCCTTCTATCTCTCCTACCCTAGGTTTTCTAGTAGTTGCCGAAATAGATAAATTGATGTCCTCATGCTTAGAAACTATATCCTTACAAATAGTCCCCTTACCAGTCCCGCTTGGACCGGACACAACAAGTAATAAACCCTTTTTATTAATCATATTATCCCCCAAACTACTCTATATTCTGGACCTGCTCTCTGATTTTTTCCAATTCAGCCTTCATATTGATAACTAGGTTGGCTATAGAAACATCAGACGACTTTGAACCCATAGTATTGACTTCCCTGTTCATCTCCTGAATCAAGAAGTCCATCTTCCTACCAACTGATTCATCTGCTGTTACAGTGTCCCTCAGCTGGTTTATGTGACTCTTAAACCTTACTATTTCCTCTGTAATGTTGGACTTGTCAGCATATATAGCTACTTCCTGGGCCAACCTGTACTCGTCCACTACATTTGGATCGTCCAATAGCTCGCCAATCCTGGTATTTAATTTTTCCTTGTACTCTTTTTCAATAGTTCCTGTATGTAATTCTAGATCACATACCGACTTTTCCAAGAGGTCTGCCCTGGCAAGAATGTCTTTTTCTAGTTTTTGACCTTCTACTATCCTCATCTGACACAAGTTTTCTAGGGCCTTCTTGCTAGCTAGTGATAACATGTTCCACAACAACTCTTCGTCATCTTCAGCCTCAGTAATCTTGACCACATCAGGAAACTTGGCTATATCTACCGGATTAATAGCTTCTTCCATACCAAAGTCACTCTTTATATTTTTAAGAATGTCATAGTACTGTCTAGCCAGCTCCGCATCATACACCAGATGGGATCCGACAGAAGCAACCGTCTCAAACTTAACGAATATATCAACCCTACCCCTGTTTAGGTAGTCCTTAACCAAAAATCTCAACTTGTCTTCCAAGAAGGATAATTTCCTAGGAAGTCTAGGATTTATGTCCAAATACTTGTGATTTATTGTTTTGCATTCAACCGAAAGATTATAGTATTGGTCCTTAAAGTCGCCCATACCAAATCCCGTCATACTCTTCGCCATAACTAATCTCCAATCCAATATAAAATTGCTACTAATCTTTATTATAACATATTGGACAGGCTCTCACAACACATAAAACCTCTCGACTGGCTGTTAAACCAATCAAGAGGTTTGTACTTATAAATATTCTATTATCGTCCAAATAAAAACTATAATCTAGCTTCTAATTTTGCCTTTTCTTCTTCGTAGCCTGGATTGCCTAGTAGGGCAAACATGTTTCTCTTGTAGTCTTCTACACCTGGCTGGTTGAATGGATTAACTCCTAGGATTACACCTCCTATACCACAAGCCTTTTCAAAGAAGTATACCATCTGTCCAAATGTATACTCATCTAATCTAGCAACATTTATCACTAGATTAGGAACATCTCCATCTGTATGAGCTAGTAGGGTACCCTGGAAGGCCTTCTGATTTACGAAGTCTACTGTCCTGCCTGCCAAGTAATTTAATCCGTCCAAGTCATCCTTGTCCATCTTTATTTCTAGGTCTCTTCTTGGATTTTCTACGTTTATTACAGTTTCAAAGATAAACCTTCTACCATCCTGTATGTACTGTCCCATTGAGTGTAAGTCTGTTGAGAAGTTTACTGAAGCTGGGAAGATACCCCTCTGGTCCTTACCTTCACTCTCACCAAACAACTGCTTCCACCATTCAGCAAAATACTGTAGCTGTGGTTCGTAGTTTACCAATAGTTCAGTTTCCTTGCCCTTTCTCTGTAGTACTGTTCTGGCAACAGCATACTGGTAGGCCTGATTGCTAGCTAGGTCCTTTACTAAATATTCTTCTCTGGCATCAGCTGCCCCCTTCATCATGGCATCTATATCAAAGCCTGCTGCTGCGATTGGAAGTAGTCCAACTGCTGTTAGGACTGAGAACCTACCGCCTACATTATCTGGTATTACGAAAGTTTCATAACCTTCTGCTTCAGATAGACTTCTAAGAGCCCCCTTGTTGGCATCTGTAGTAGCATATATCCTTTTTGCAGCCTCTTCCTTACCATATCTCTTTTCTAGGTCTTCCTTGAAAATTCTAAAGGCAAGGGCTGGCTCAGTTGTTGTACCTGACTTAGATATTACATTTACAGAATAGTCCCTATCTGCTACTAGGTCTAATAGGTCTAGTAGGTATGATGAACTGATACTGTTACCTGCAAAGTATATCTCTGGAGCCTGTCTCTCTTCCTTGCTCAAGTTATTCTTAAAATTCTTGCCCAACATCTCGATAGCTGCCTTGGCACCTAGGTAAGAACCACCAATACCTATTACTACCAAAACCTCTGAATCAGACTTAATCTTGTCTGCTGCCTTTTTAATTCTAGCAAACTCATCCTTGTCATAATTGACAGGTAGGTCCATCCAACCTAGGTAGTCATTACCTAGAGACTCACCTTCATGTAGTAGGTCATGTGCTACGTCAACAAATGGCTGCATAGCCTCTACTTCTCTCTTAGCCAAAAACTTTTCGGCCTTACTGTAATCAAATTTAATGTTACTCATATTGCCTCCTCTATTACTTTCTATTTATAAAACCAACTCCACCACAGTCAGTTTATTACCATAACCATTATTTTATTATTACCATTATACCACTACTTCTTATTTTTAGTATCTAAAGGTAAATATTTTTCAATTATTTTTTCTGCACACTTTATACCATCAACAGCAGCAGTCACTATACCACCAGCGTAGCCAGCACCTTCGCCACATGGGTATATATTTGATATATTGACAGACTGAAGACTCAACTTGTCCCTACTTATCCTAACTGGGGCTGATGACCTAGTTTCTATCCCTGTCAGGACTGCATCATCCATAGCAAATCCCCTCAGTCTCTTGTCCATGTCAATTATTCCCTCTCTCATGGCATCCACCACAAAGTCAGGTAGACATAAGCTTAAGTCCGTAGGCTTTACACCTGGCCTATAAGATGGTCTCACACTAGCAAGACCACTTGAAGGTCTTCCCGCTAAAAAGTCCCCAACTAGCTGGCAAGGAGCATGATAGTTAGATCCACCCACTTCAAAGGCCATGGCCTCATATTTTTCCTGAAAATCTATACCTGCCAAGGGGTGGTCTGAGCCGTAATCCTCTGTAGTGATATTTACCAATAGTCCACTATTGGCATTCTCCTGGTCTCTGGCGTGTTCACTCATACCATTAGTAACCAGGTGCCCCTGACTACTAGCAGAAGCTATTACACTGCCTCCAGGACACATACAGAAGGTATATACACTCCTGCCATTAGATACTTGACTAGTCAACCTGTAATCCGCAGCCCCCAACCTCTCATGTCCTGCAAACTTGCCATACTGGGCCCTGTTTATTAGGTCCTGTGGGTGCTCTATCCTGGCCCCAATGGCAAAGGGTTTTTGCTCCATATATAGGCCCCTCGAGTTCAGCATCCTATAGCTGTCCCTGGCGCTATGGCCGATAGCTAGTATTAGGTCATTGCAGGCAAGTTCTTCATCTCCATTTATAGTGACTGACACCAAGTGAGCATCTTCTACCTTTATATCTGTCACCTGACTTGAAAACCTGACCTGGCCACCAAGATGGATAATCTCATTCCTGATGTTTTTTACCACATTCTTCAAAATGTCAGTTCCCACGTGGGGCTTATGAGAATAGAGGATATCCTCCGGTGCTCCTGCTAGGATAAACTCTCTTAGGACCTTGTCACTCCTGATATCCTTTATCCTAGTAGTCAGCTTGCCATCAGAAAATGTACCTGCTCCACCCTCACCAAACTGAACGTTTGACCTATCATTTAAAATACCACTTTTCCAAAACTCGTCTATATCTTGAGTCCTGGTGTCCACATCCTGGCCTCTTTCCAATAGTATGGGTCTATATCCTCTTTGTGCCAACAAAAGGCTGGCAAAAAGACCCGCTGGACCCGCACCAACAACTATTGGCCTCTTCTTCATGACCACATGACCTGATTCTATATCTTGGTACCTATTACTTGCTATAAATACCGTATCTTTTGATTTTCTTGCTAGAAGCTTTTTTTCAGACTTCAAGCTCACGTCCACTGTATAGACAAAGCTTATCTGCCCCTTTTTCCTAGCGTCTATAGACTCCTTATAGATACTGTAGTCTATTATATCACTGTCATTTATCCTCAATTTTTTACACAGCTTGGACCTTACTAGGTCTATGGGCTGGTCTATATCTATTTTTATGTTAGATACTCTTAACATTGGTCCTCCTTGTCTTATTCACACCTACCAATTCACTTCTGCCAACAAATTCACTACTAGCCTAGGATTAGATATTTACCTATGACTATTATAGCCATAAATACACAAAAAAGACTAAATCACAAACAATACTCGCAATTTAGTCTTTTAATCTTCCAAATTTAGCCTAGTCCTTTGTAATCAAGCCCCTGATAACCTTCATATTGTTGAATATCTTTTCAACAAAGTTCTCTGCTATCTCGTCATCCAATAGCTTGATTTCTAAGTTTTCGTCACCTTCAATACCCTTGTCCCTACAATACTGGTTAGCTATTTCCATTATAGCTTCCTTGTTGTCTGGTGCCAGAGAATACTCCTTGTAGTCCACTATGACATACTGAAGCACTTCCTGCTTGCCATCCTTGTTGTATCCAATCTCTATATGGTAGATTACGGCAAATAGGTTTTCTATCTTCTCCTCACCATTGTAAACTGGTATAGCTGGATTTGACTTTATAAAATTAGTAGATACCGGTATACTATTTCCTACTTTTAACTGCATATTTCCTCCTATTGACCTTCAACAACTGCTAATATTTCCTTGTTCCTCTTGGCTAGGGTACTAGTACTCACATCATACTTCTGAGCTATAGAATTCTGAGTAATAGTCTGCCCTATAGACTTCCTGTAATAGTATTCCAAACCTGAAGCCCATCCATTTTCCGCTCCAGATAGGTTTAACTTTGACGAAATCTCTGACCACAGCTCTATCATCTTAGCCAATATATCTTCCTCTTCAACTTTTTCCCTAAGCAGACCTTCTAGGTTTAAAGAATTTGATTCTTCTTCATCTCCCTCAAGTTCATGTAGGCTTTCTTCCATCATGCTATCCTTGTAGTCGCTCATCTGCAATAGGTTCAGCATATGTTTGTAGAAGTATAGTGAATTTATAGATATAAAGTAGTCTATATTGGCCATATTGTTTACATCGCCCTTGTATTCACTCATCACATCCTTGTATATGTAGTCTTTGACGTCTTCCTGTATCCTAATTGTTAGGTCAGTCAGCACATATACGCTTCCAATTTTAACCGGCCTTGCTAATAGGTACTGACCTACCTCAAAACCTGCCAAAATTTCCGCATCTAGTGTATAATACTGGATACCTGTAAATATATCCCTTATAATTACCTCTAATCCGTCAAACTTATCTATAACAAACAAACTTGGGTGAGAATTTAGGCAACTAACAACTACCTCTCTATCTTTTTTATCAAATTTCTTGTGACCCAATACATACATAGCTGGTGTATTTTCCCCATCTATCATGTAATCATAAGAGAAATATGATGCAAAGAACCTATTTGAAGCTATATTATTGACAATCATATCATCAAAAAATACATTTCTAGCTTCTTCTTCCTTGCCTGCAAATTTCTCATCATTTTCAATTAAGTCTTCCAAACACTCGCTAAGACCTATAATAGCCCTTGAGTATGTTTCATTAGCCTTTTTCTTCTTGTCAACTAATGTTTTTTGGTCCAATATCTTCCTATGTTCGGCCAAGTCTTTTTCCATACAACACTTTTTATATTTCTTGCCACTTCCACAATGGCACAAATCATTTCTATTCAACATATGTAACTGCTCCCTACTCTTTTCTATTAAAAGACCTTTCACACATAAATATTGATCTATTAAATATCTTTTGTCGTTAGTACTACTATAAAATAATAAACAACATTTCTAATTATATCATAGTCAATTTAATCTGACAATATAGTGTTAATTATATTACCTCTATTATGGCCTTCTAATCAAAAAAATGGAGTTTTATTGAATATTTTGGCACATTTTGCCCATCATAAGACAAGGAGTCTACTACAACTTTATTTTTTACTGACCTCAACCCCTTGATAAATTTAAGAAGTGAGTCCTCATTTCCTGTTAGACTTAATTGATACTCTCTATACTCGTCATTATCATTAACCTCCATGGACTCTATATCTAACCCACTATTAGATAGTTCATATAGGTCTAAATCTCTAACTACAGTCGAATCTGGCCTGATTTTTCTACGCCTATCAATTCCATCAAGGTTAGCCCGATTTTTATCCTCTCTTATAGTTTCTATTTGAAGAGATATTCTCTTATTTTCATCTTTCATTGGATTGACTACACTAGTATTAATTAAGACTATAATTGCTAAAAAGGCTAAAATATAAAGTAAATTTTTGTCAATCCTCATTTTTATCTCCTCTTATTCTTTTTGATTTTTTCTACCATCTTTTATTTCGATTTTAACCGCATACTTATTCTTTTTCTTTTTCACCTTTTCTTTGACGAGCTCAAATTTTTCATCAGCCCTATCTTCATCACTTGCTCCCTCTTCAGACTCCTCCTCATTTTCCAGCCTATCTTCGGGCTTTTTTTCTCGTTTATGTTCTACTTCTTCTTCAACATAGTATTCAAAACTATTGATAGACAAAATACTCGCCTTATTAAGGACCTTATCCGACATCAGACTTCTTATTTTTCCCTTGTCGTCAACCTCAAATTCTAACAGCAGTCTAGAATCATTACATTCAATTTTTTTCACCATCTTGCCCAACTTTTTATGAATCTCATGCACCCCAACTATATCGAGTCCATATATATTCCCATCAATTTTTTTTACTGCCTCATATTGCCTCGTTTCCCCGGTTCTGGTTTGTGACAATACCTCATCTAGTTCCTTATTAAGACTATGATTAGCCATAAATACTTGACTCGTCATAACTATATAAAATACAAATATTAAAATTATAGATCTTACTAGGTAAATATTTGTTTTTGACTTTCTGATATTTTCAGAATAAAAGTCTACTAGTATATTTTTCCTATGCCTTGAGCTAGCACAAATATTTTTCCCTGGAAGAGAGAATTTCCTATCTTCTTCCAATATTTTTTTACAAATATAACTTGTATAGTCTTTAAATATTTCTATACTTGTCAGGGATTGTATAAGTTCATTAAATCTCTCCCTACTGTAGTCTCCAAATACCAAAATCTTGCCCTTGCTGTTCAAGTATGATATAAAGTTTTCATCCCTGTAAGCCTGGTCAACAACAATCGAATTTTCAACCTCACCATTATCCAAAAGACTTAAAATTAAGTCTTCTTGTCTTATTTCTACCATCGCAAAATAGTCCGACAAACCGTCCATAAATTTTTCTGCCACTTGGTAGTTGCTATATATGGCCTGACACCTAATCTTTAAGTTTTTTTCAATAAACCTGGCTATATTGTAAAAATAATTGGGAAATATACATACATCAAGACCTACCATGTCATTTTCTTCAACCTGTCCCTTGGCATATGCTATGCAATAGTCATCTCTGCTTAAATTCATCAATTGCATTATTTCTATATCTATTACTAGGTCTATGTCCTTCTTTTTTGAATTCTTTAAAACTTCAATAGTCTTCACGAGGACATGACTATTCTGACATACCATATAAAACTTCTTAAATTTGCAAGACAGCTTCTTTTCTAACTGGTCTATATCTTCACAAATCTTGTAGGCTATTTCACCTTGATTATCAAAAATAGACCCTTGGTCTATATCTAGGGGGTAGTATTGGTCAAATGTAAGACCCGACTCCTCCGAAGTCGAAAAGGCAATTATCCTATATCCACTTGTCTCAAATCCTACAAATAAAACCATACTCTTCCCCCCCTAAAATACAAACTCTTAATCTGTAGTAGACTTATCATCTGGCTTTGGATAGAAGACCTTTTCTCCTGAACCAGTTCCACCTGTTGAGCTCACCTCCACAACAACCTTCAACTCATTTTTATCATTAGGTGGCTCTATCTTAAATTTTCCTGATACACTCTGTGGCTTTGGCTCACTTGATAAGTACTTTCCCTTTACCAAATTTTCTATATTGTATGCATCATTACCTTCCTTACCTTCACTCTCTGCCATATATGCAGCCGTTGCTATATTAGATGCATTTGCATAGTCGGCATTTTCCTTGGCCTTTTTCTGGGCTCCAGAAAACTTGATTGCTACAATACCAGCAAGTATGCCTATTATAGCAACCACAATCACTAATTCCACCAGGGTAAAACCCTTTCTCTTCTTACAAATATCTATACGATTATTATTCAGTTTTAACTTATTCATCAAAAATCGCCCCCTAAAAAATCAACTTCTCTACTCCTACGAGAAAATATTTAACAAGATATAAACAATAAGCAACCACTACAGGATATAAATCATTCACAAGTCAAAATTCAGGTTCCAAACACTAACCCAAGTTAGAAATCATGTCAAACATAGGTGATAAAATAGCATATAGACAAACGCCTATAATCAGCCCCATAACCACTATCAATGCTGGTTCAACAATTTTGACCAGATTCTCTAGCTCCAGGTCCAGTTCCTTTTCACAGTAGATACTGGCCATCTCCATACTACGAGCAAAATTACCAGACTCTTCACCAGACATCAGCATAGATATAAATATCTGAGGGAATATACCTGCTATCTCCAAGGACCTAGTCACAGAGTTACCCTTTTTAATTCGTTCACCTACCAATTTCATCTTTCTCTCTAGATGCCTATTATCGAGTAGCTTGGTAGTAATTTCTATAGACTCGCCTATATGCACACCACTTCCAAGCAGTATAGCCATAGCCCTAGAAAAGTTATCTGAAATGATCATTGTATGTATCCTGCCCAGTTTGGGTATTTCAAATTTCTTCTCATCATACCAGGACCTTATCTCCCTACTATTTTTAACCATCTGAATAAGGAAAAGTATCAATACAGTTGAAAATACTATAAGTATCAGCAAGTTTGCCCTCAAAAATCTAGACACAGCAAACAAACTCCTGCTAGCCACTGGCAACTGATCCATATCTATTGCAAAGGCCGACTCAAAATTAGGTACCACAAAGACCAGGATAAAAATTAGGGAAATCAAGGTTACAAATACCAGTATTAATGGGTATATTGCTGCTGCCAACAATTTACTCTTGAGCCTGTACTCCCTGTCATAATAGGCAGACATTTTTTCAAAGACAAAATCTATATTACCGCTTATCTCTCCAGCCCTTATCATGCTGATAAAAAACACAGAAAAGGCATTTGTCAAATAAAAGGCCTCCGTCATGGTCCTGCCCCTCTCTATATTTCTCTTTACCATTGTCATAACGCCTGCTACCTTCTTGGAAGATGTCTTGATTATAGTATCAAATATACTCATCAGGTCACATCCAGACTTTTCCATACTGGCTATCTGTTGGCATATTACCTTGAGTTCTTTATCTTTTATTTTTTTCTGCAATAGAATCTTCATATGTCACCATTCCGTTTTCTATAGCCAGAGACCTTATCCTCTTGGCCTCCCAGCCAGACTTTACAGCAGACCTAATCTGGTCATCTATGGCCAAGAGCTCGTATATAAGGGTCCTAGTCTCATCATCAGACCCTCTAATTACCAACTTTTTCTTGACCAGACGTTGGGCT
Organism: Peptostreptococcus sp. MV1; assembly: GCF_000758885.1. Lineage (GTDB taxonomy): Bacteria > Bacillota > Clostridia > Peptostreptococcales > Peptostreptococcaceae > Peptostreptococcus. The sequence goes on from NZ_JRNB01000003.1 coordinate 32,692, forward strand.
ATGACACCCACCAAGGCCGAATTGATAAGGTACTTGTCAATACCCATATCTTCTAACCTAACAATAGCTGATATTGCGTCATTTGTGTGCAGGGTAGTAATTACCAAGTGCCCAGTTATAGCAGCCCTAACTGCTATTTGTGCTGTATCGATATCCCTGATTTCACCCACGACTATGCAGTCAGGGTCCTGCCTCAATATAGACTTGAGGCCATTATCAAACCTTAGGCCGGCCTTGTAATTTACCTGGACCTGGTTTATGCCGTCGATTTTGTACTCTACTGGATCTTCTATAGTTGTTATATTAATATTTTTATCTTTCAAGTAATTGAGCAAGGAATATACAGTCGATGACTTGCCGCTGCCAGTCGGTCCAGATACAATCAGCATACCACAGCCCTGCTTGAGGATAGTGCCTATAATATCCACTGCCTTGTCAGAAAATCCCAATTCCTCCATACTCTTTAGGGATGAAGCCTTGTTGAGAATCCTCATAACCAGCTTTTCACCATATATGGTAGGTATGGTGCTCAACCTTATATCGACATCTTGGTCCTTGTACTTGTAGCTAAAACGACCATCCTGTGGTAGCCTCTTTTCAGTTATATCACAACCTGCCTTTAGTTTTATAATAGTGCTGATCTCATGGTGGTTGCTCAGTGCTATCCTGTCCACCAATACAAGGTCACCATTTAGCCTGTACCTGACCATTATTTCCTTACTAAAGGGTTCTATATGAATATCACTGACATTGGACTCAATGGCCCTAGTGATTATATCCTCTACCATCTGCCTGCCAACAGTTTGGGACCCCCTATCAAGTTCCCTGTAATTTTCTTCTATCTTGAGGATTATATTATCCCTATTGTCAAGTTTGACCACAATCTCTCTTCCTGATATAGCCCTCAAATTATTGACTAGGCCAATATCGAATTCTGCCATCAAGACCTCCAGTTTGGTATCACTGGCACTTAGGGGAAATATACAATATTTCTCCGCCATCTTTTTGGGAATTAGTGTCGACAAAATATTCTCCAAAATCATCTACCTCCTTACTCATAAATATATAGACAAAAAAATAAAAATAACCCCAGAAGAGTTATTTTTATTCAATCATATATTTAATTTTCAGGCCTAAAGTCCTTATATATTTTTATATTTTATAAGCAGACAGCCTATTAATAGCTTTATAGCAGCCTCCTACCTAGTCCAATTATTTTGTAGGGTATTAAAGGCAGACTTGGAGTTAACAAATTCCAAGTGCTGGCCAGAGTCATCCGGACTCGGTGGCGCAAGCGACACTATATAGTCTCCATTAGAAATCTTTGGCCTATGCCCTGTAGTAAAGAAGTCTATATCACCAGCATCATTCATGGTAAATATATTTATCCTCCTGTAGTCTGTATTCTTGTAGTAGCTCTCCTCTGTCAAGGCTTCTGTAATCTGTGTAGCCGAGAAGGTATAACCCTCTTCAACCAATCTGATAAGACTCAGGTATGTTGCCCTGTAGTCACCCAACCTAGGTACACCTATATGCTGTAGTTCCTTGAAGTCACTCCTTATCTTGTCACCCAAGACATTTATGATGCACATATTACCATGACCAAACTTGCCTACAAACTCATTTGATACCAGTATGTTGTATAGTGGTATAGGCGTATTTAATAGCATCTTCTTGTAGATTACCAGGTCTAGATTGTAGTTGGCTACCTCATAGAGGATTTCTCCCTGGTAGCTCTCTATGTCTGTATTTATAGCATGTTCTAAATTCTTGTCACTATAGTCAACTATCAAACTAGGTATGTCATATTCCTTCAAGAAGTTGGCCATGGCTACAGAAAACCTATTAGAACCAACTATGACCAAGCCTGGTTTACCTGCGTGGGCTAGTCCAAGCCTCTTTGCCAGTGGCTGAATAGAAAAACCATGGGCAACCACTGTGACTATCACCAAGGCAAAGGTAAGGGCTAGTAAAAGCTCTGCATCCTGGTGGCCTTCCTCAACCAATAAATTAGTAAAGTAACCTGTAACAGTCAGGGCCACTATACCCCTAGGTGCTATCCAACCTATCAGGGCCTTTTCCTTGCTAGTCAGGTCTGTTCCAATTGTAGACAACCATATTGATAGGGGCCTAACTATAAACAACATTGACAAGACAAAAAGTATTATCTTTAACTGGAATATATCCACCAAAACCGACCTGGATAGGGAAGCCGTAAGCATTATAAAGACTGACGATGTCAATATTACAGATATATTTTCGTTGAAGTGCTTTAGCTGTTCAATAGATGATATATGCATATTGGCCAAAATCACACCCATGACAGTAACTGCCAAAAGGCCTGTCTCGTGGGTGATAAATTCACTTAGACTAAATGTTCCCAATACCAGACACAATACTATGGCTGACTTGAGGTATTCAGGAAAGTAGTTCTTCTGTAGGGCCCTGCCTGTAGCCAGACCCGCTAGGCCACCGATTATCACTGCAATCACGACACCTATACCAAACTGTACCAATATACCTGCACTCACACTTGTAGATGTAAATACCTTGGCTGTTTCAAATGACAAGACTGCCAAAATGGCCCCCATCGGGTCAACCAATATACCCTCCCACTTCAAAATAGTGGACACCTTGGAATCCAACTTTGCCTGCCTTAATAGGGCTATTATTACAGTCGGTCCCGTAACAATCAAGACAGCCCCTATAACTAGGGACGGCGTAATTGATAGGCCTGCCAAGAAATAGGCACTCAAACTGCCCAAAATCCAAGCTATTAGGGCTCCAAAGACCACTATCCTCTTGATGGTCATCTTTGTATCGGTAATCTCCTTAAAATCTAGAGACAGGCTACCCTCAAACAATATCAGGGCAACCGATATAGAAATTATAGACTTGTATAGGCTATCTCCCAAGATCTGTGACGGCACAATTATATTCAAAAATGGCCCAACAACTAGGCCTGCCAAACTCATTATAACTATCGCTGGCTTGGAAATCTTCCAGGCCAACCACTGTGAAAATATGCCTAGAAAAATTATTAAAGATACTGCAAAAGTGGCTGATATTTTCATCAAACCCCTCCCTTCATTTATTTTTTAGAAAAAATAAGGGCATCCTTCCTCTTAGGTGGCTTTGGCTTTGACTCCATATAGCCCATAATCAATGGAGCTATAGACACATAAGAATCAGGTATATTATATTCTTTCTTGAAATCTTCCCTATTGAATATCTCCTGACCAAAACCTATCCAGCAAGATCCAATCCCCTTACTAAACCCAGCTAAAATCATATTTTCAGCTAGGCAGGAACAGTCCTCCATATACCAAGGAGAGCTAGTATCACCAAATACTATAACTAGGTTCTTTGCTCCGTAAAATAGGTTGAAATCTGGATCTGTAAACCAATTCGTATACTTCTTGTAGGCTGGTAGGTCATCTATCCTAGCCAAGATATCCTTTTTACCAATATCCGACCACCTCTTTATTTCCTCAGGGTCCTGTATAATTACAAATCCCCATGGCTGACGGTATTGACCTGTAGGCGCACACATACCCAAATCGATCAAATCCATAATTTCATCATAAGTTAATTCCTGGTCAGTAAAGCTCCTAACACTCCTCCTAGACCTAATGCACTCTAATATATCCATACTCTTCCTCCTTAGATAAACTAATAGCACAAGACTAACCTTATCCATACTTACCTCATTAGAATAGAGGGTTAACCTTACATACAATTATAGGTAAATTATATACCCCTAATCTTCAGAAATTCTTGACTCCATCATATATATTATAGACTCAGCAGGCATATTACCCAGATCGGCCAAATCACTAACTGTCATCTTATCAAGCCCACCTATACTAGCCATAGACTTTAACTGGTTAAACTTAGGATTTACCATCACCAGGTACTCTTTCAAATAACTAAATTTTTCAAAAAGCTCCCTAACCGGCGTATCCAACCTAATACCAGACCTACTCTCAAGAAAAACCTCTTCCGACTTTAAATTACTCATATCACTGCCTCCTACTAACTTAAATTTTATACATAGTTATAATTACTTTTTATCCACAAACAAGCCCTTTCATTCAAATATTTAAAAATAAATCTTCCCTCAAAAATATTTTGTAGATAGCACTTGAAAAATAAAACGAGGCAAAGCATCCATTTGACATAGCTTAGGATGCAAACCTCGTTTTATTTTGAATCAAATTATCTATAAAACTCTATTCTTCTTTACCAAACTTCTTCAACAAAAATTCTCCTGTTTTGTCGCATGATAGGGCCAATACGCCGCCACATAAAAGTGATAGCACTACATGTACGATTTCACTGCTCATGACATTTATACCCATAGCCATAGCTCCAAAAGTAGTAAAACATCCCATAAATGCCCCTGGTATAAACCATAATTCCTTGGCCTTAGCCTGCCAACACATAGTAGCTGAAATTATACCTGTCATTATAAATGGGATAGCCACTACATTTGGCACCAAACCTGATATAAAGATAGCTATTAAGGCAGATATCATACCTGAAAAAGTCGAAAGCATTGCTGTCTTGACACCTTCTAAACCATGCTTGCCAGAAGCAAAATAGGCTGTACATCCAGAGAAACCGATCCATGTAACCAAGCCGAGTGATGGTATTGAAGATATGGCCCCCCATATGCCACAGCAAATACCAGTTCCCAAACCTAAAGCAAATAAAGCACTCATCAAAATCCTCCCATACTTAAAATAACGAATATTGTCTTACAATAGTATATCATGGCGAATTAAGACTTTGCAATTATTAAGTTATATTCAGCCTGCTTTTTAAACTATCATTCTCTCCAAAATCAGTCTTAAATTAAGGATAGAGTGCTGCTAGCAGGCAAATATAGCCTAGTAGATTGCCCTTTCAAAAACTCCCTTTAGGTAGGCCAAGACCACACCATAGTTGGTAATCGGTACATCCGAGCCCTGTGCTAGGCCTATTCTATTTATCATATTATTTCTAGTCATCATGCAACCACCGCACTGGATCATTAGGGCAAACCTCGATAGGTCTGTCTCGTTCAATTTACCCTGCGAAAACTCAAAGTGGAGGTCCTTGCCTGTCTTCTTCCTTATCAAATTTGGTATCAGGACAGTCCCTATATCCTCATGCGAAGTGGTATGGGTGCAGGACTCAGCAATTAAAATCCTATCCCCATCATCAAGCCTATCGAGATAGGCAGCCCCCTCTAAAAAGACATCTATGTCGCCCTTTTGTCTGGCAAAGACGATAGAAAAGCTAGTCAAATCGATATTTCTACCGGCCTTATCAAGCGTATCTGCCACCTTATCAAAAATTTTTGAGTCAGTAACCACCAGGTCTATATCCTGAATTTTATTTAGGGCTGGCTCTAGTTCTGTATCCTTGACCACAAGGGCTATTATTCCATCATCCAGGCAGGCCCTAATCATCTGGACCTGGGGCAGGATCAGCCTTCCCTTTGGTGCCTCTGAATCTATGGGAACAACCAATAGGACTGTATCACCTGGCTTGGCTAGTCCCTCCAGTAGACCCTTGTCCTCTAGCTGGTCTTGTAGGTTGTCGACTATAAACTTACATAGGATATCTTTTAAGCTACTAGCAGACCTTTTATCATCCCCATTAGTAACTACTGATTTTTTATTGTTATCTCTATTTTCATTAATAGTTATACCTATATTGCTAGGTATATCTCCATTGACACCTAGCTCATCTTGACAGCCTGTCATACTCGATATAAAGATACATCCAGATGTATCTCCAATAGCTCTCTTGTAGTCCTCTAGGTCATCCACCTGGTCACACTTATTAAATATATATATGGCTCTTTTATTTAGCTTTTTGTAGTTGGCCCTAGCCTCTTGCAATTCATCTGCAAATTCTAGACCTGCCTTAAACACATGAACTACCAGGTCGGCCTCACTTATTTCAATTTCAGTTTTTTTGACCCTCATCTGACCTAGGTCACCTTCATCATCTATACCAGCTGTATCTATCAGCCTAATTGGGCCATAGCCTATTAGCTCCATAGACCTGGCTACGGGGTCTGTAGTTGTACCTGCATAGTCCGATACTATGGACATCTCTTGACCCAAAATGACATTGAAAATAGTCGATTTACCACTATTGCGGTTGCCCGCAAGGACTACTGTCTTTCTATTTGCAATTGGTGTATTGTTCATAATCCCCCCTATATATATAGGTCTCTAATTCCAGACTTCAACTTGTCTATATTGTCTAGGGTAAACTTCTTGATATCTTCCCTATCTATTTCTTCTGCCTGGTATCTTACAAATCTCTCAGCCTTTTCTAAGAATTTTTCGTCCCCGTAGTCTACTGCATATTCCATTAGGGTAGTCAAGGCATTCGGCTTGCACATATGATGGATCTTTTCTGACTTGGCTATATTCATAAACTTTTCACCTGTACGACCAGACCTATAACAAGCTGTACAATAACTAGGTATATAGCCATGGTCTATCAGGTCGTCTATCACCTCTATAGGCTTTCTATTGTCTGCCATTTCAAACTGACCTATATTCTCTCCCACCATAGATTCATGGTAGCCACCAACACCTACGCATGATCCAGCAGATACCTGTGATACGCCGTACTCTATCAACTCTTTTCTCATATCTTCATCTTCCCTAGTTGATAGGATCATACCTGTATATGGCACAGCTAGCCTTATAATGGCGACAATCTTTTTGAACATATCATCATCCAGTAGGTGTGGGAAGGTTTCTAGTGATACTCCTTCTGCTGGACGTAGCCTAGGCACTGATATGGTATGGAAACCTACACCGTACTTCTTTTCTAGGTGTTCATTGTGCATCATAAGTCCCAATACCTCAAATTTTGGGTCAGCCAAACCAAATAGGACACCTGCTCCAACGTCATCTATACCGCCCTCCATGGCCCTATCAAAGGCTGTTAGGTGGTAGTTATAGTCTCCCTTTAGGCAATTTGGGTGCATTCTTTCATATGCCTGCTTGTCATATGTCTCCTGGAAGAGGATATATGTTCCTATCTGGGCATCCTTTAGGGCCCTATAGTTTTCCACAGTGGTAGCTGCTATATTTACATTAATTCTCCTGATGACTCCATTCTTTTCATAGGTATCATATATAGTATCTATAGCCTCCAATACGTAGTCAATTGGACAGTTTAGTGGGTCTTCACCTGCTTCCAAGGCCAATCTCTTGTGACCCATCTTCTCTAATATCTCTACTTCTCGCCTAATTTCGTCCATAGTTAGGCGCTTCCTGTTGAACTTGTTCTTGCACTTGTATCCACAATATACACAGTTATTTACACAATAATCGCTAATGTATAAAGGTGCAAACAATACTATCCTATTACCATAGACATCCCTCTTAATCTTACCTGAAACTTCAAATAGCTTCTGAACCTGGTCAGGATCCTCAATCTCTAGTAAGGCTGCAATCTCAGCATGGTCCAAGCCCTTCTTGTGCAAGGCCTTTTCCAGAATTCTGTCGATGTCTTGTCTTGTAGTATTTTTTGCACCATCAATCAAAGATAGGATATAATCCCTATCTATACTTACGTTCTCTTCAAATCTTTTCCTATTCATTTTTGTCCACCTTTCAAATTAGAAATTCTTTTTTGTCAGATTTAATACTTTAACACACTTATAATCGACTTACCAAGAAGGGTCTTTTCATCTCATTGAACCCTAGCTCGACTAGTCGCACATCTTGCTATCACCCCTGGACATATCCGCCATATACCCATAGGATTCTAGCTCCTGCTTAATCATTTTTAGTGCCTCAGCAGATTCACTACCTGTACTTTTTTTGTTGTTGTAAAGGCTGTAATCCCCCCTATATCTTAGAGGAGTCAAATTAGGCATTATTACATTCGCCCCGGCATCCAAGCCCTTCTTCCTACCCCTTGTATCTACACTAGCAAGGGCTGTAGTTGCAGGCAAGAGTACCTTAGGTAGCAGGAGCCTCAAAATAGCCAACATTAGAACTGTTTGATCCAGACTCCCCGGCCTATAATCCTTCATACTAGTACTGGAGTGCGGTATAAAGGGTCCTATACCTATCATCTCAGGCTCTAGTTCCTTCAAAAACCTTAAATCACGAGCATAATCCCTATTGGTATACCAGGGTAGTCCCACCATAAATCCTGCCCCAGTCTGAAAACCCGTATACTTCAAACTATGCAGACATTCAATCCTAGAATCCAAGCTGGAAAATGGGTGCAACCACCTATAAAGGTCTGGATTGGACGTCTCATGCCTAAGCAAGAACCTATCAGCACCTGCCATCTTCATGACCTTGTAGGATTCTCTTGACCTCTCACCTAGGGACAGGGTAACAGCAACATCAGAAAATCGTTCTTTCACAGTTCTTACGATATCACATATACGCTTGTCTGTAAAGTAGGGATCTTCCCCACCCTGGAGCACAAAGGTCCTAAAACCTAGCTTATAGCCTATAGAGCAAGTAGACAGTATGTCTTTTTTAGACATCCTATACCTCTTGGCATCCTTATTATAGGCATTGATACCACAGTATTTGCACTCTCTCTTGCAGTAGTTGGTAAACTCTATCAGGCCCCTCATGTAGACTGCCTTTCCATAGTGATTATTTCTAGTATCGTAGGCTAGTCCCAAAAGATAGGTCCTAGTTTCATCCTCCAAATTGTCCAAGAGATAGACTAGGTCTTCCTCCATCAGGTCATGCTCGAAGTATAGCTGGTTTATTAGCTTGTATATTTTTTCCTTCATAAACTACCTACTTGTCTTATGTCTGCTTTGAAATGGCAGTCTTGACTGTCACTCCATATAGGCTACCCAACCTACCAGTCATGGTATTGATTTGGTCCATGCTACCAACTACAGTGATACTGATGACAGACATACACTTGTCCTTCAAGGGAAGTCCCATCCTCCCCCTAACTAGGTCATGGTATTCAGCCACTATCTTATTGAATTGGCTCTGACACCTAGTAGGATCTTCCAAGATAGCACCTATAACAGCTACTCTTTCGTCCATAATTCCACCTCCAAAAGTCATCTTAGTCTTACTTAATATCCTAGTCTTACTTAAAAAGTATATCACAAAAGAATTCCTTTTAGAATATAAAACTCTGGAAATGACAAAGAAGCCCCATCCACTCAGCTACTCAGCTGTATGTGAACAGAGCTCCTACTTATATCATATATTAAATATTTTATCAAGATATTTTAAGTCGTCTGATATATAGGACAACTTAAAAGATACATTTATTTCTTTGTCAAGCAATAACTAGACTAACTTCTTCTTCCAAATACCATAAATCATACCAGATATTACTGTACCGATTATTATTGATATAAAGAAGAATAGTACATGGTGTGGATTCATTACGAAGGCTACCAAGACACCACCATGTGGGGCTGGAGCATTTACATGCCACAACTGAGTCAAACCGCCGGCGATTGCTGAACCTATTACAGAACTCACAATTACCCTGACTGGATCTGCTGCTGCAAAAGGAATAGCACCCTCTGTGATAAATGTTGCACCCAATAACCAGTTAGTCATACCAGATTCTCTTTCCTTGTCTGTGAACTTGTGCTTGAATACTACAGTAGCAAGAGCTATAGCCAATGGTGGAACCATACCACCTGCCATTACTGCTGCCATAAAGGCACCTGACTGAGTCGCTGTAAATACTCCAATAGAGAAGGTATAGGCTGCCTTGTTGACTGGACCACCCATATCTACCGCCATCATACCTCCTAATACTGCACCTAGAAGGACTGCATTACCTGTACCTAGGTGGGTAAGGGCTGTATTCATAGACTTGTTGATTCCTGCAAATATTGGATTTACACCAAAGTACATCACAAGACCTGTCAATAGTAAACCAAATACCGGATATATAATCATAGGCTTGATACCATCAAGTGACCTAGGCATACCTGATGTCAACTTCTTCAAGAACTGGACTATATAACCTGCTATAAAACCGGCAGCTAGACCACCCAAGAAACCTGATCCACTATTAACAGCCAAAAGACCACCAACCATACCAGGCATTAGACCTGGTCTATCAGCTATACTCATAGCTATATATCCTGCAAGGATAGGTATTAGCATTGTAAAGGCTCCATTACCTCCAATATCCATCAGGAACTTGTATATCTGACTATCTGGTCCAAATGAACTCTCTGCCATAAATGATACAGCTATCAGGATACCTCCACCTACTACAAATGGTAGCATATGGGATACACCATTCATTACATCCTTGTATATCTTGCCTCCTATAGAAGTTTTTTCCCTGCTGTTTTCCTGTGACTTGACCTGACTATCAGCCTTGAATATACTTCCTTCCCTGTTGAGAGACTTATTGATTAGTCCTTGAGGATCTCTGATTGCTTCACTTACTGGTGTCTTTAGTAGGTGCTTGCCATCAAACCTATCCATTTCAACATTCTTGTCAGCTGCCACTATTACACCTACAGCCCTATCTATTTCTTCTCTAGTCAGTACGTTCTTAGCACCATCGCTGCCGTTAGTCTCAACCCTGATATTTACGCCCATCTTCTTGGCCTGGTCCTTTAGGGCATCTTCTGCCATATATGTGTGGGCTATACCTGTTGGACAAGCTGTTACTGCTACTACTAGGGGTTTTTCTCTATCTACCTCTTCCTTGGCCTCTTCCTTCTTGGCCTCCTTGACCTCTGCTTCACCAGCTTCCACTAGGGCAAGGACCTCGTCTGCATCCTTGGCTGCCTTTAGGGAATCTATAAAGTTTGGCTTTAAGAGTAACCTAGATAGGTTGGCCAAAGTTTCAATATGGGTATTATTTGCCCCGTCCTCTGCAGCTATCATAAAGAATAGGTAGGCTGGTTGACCATCTAGAGAATCGTAGTCAAGTCCCTCAGACTTCCTTGCAAAAAGTACACATGGAGTATTTACTGCACTTGTCTTAGCATGAGGCATGGCAATACCATCACCTAGACCTGTAGACGACAATTCTTCACGATTCATAATCTCCTGTTTAAATACTACAGGGTCATTTATCATGTTTTTTTCACTTAACTTGGCGATCATTTCATCTATTACGCCTTCCTTAGTATCAGCACTAAGGTCCATAATCATAATTTCTTTTTTCAATAAATCCGAAATTTTCATAATAACTCCTTTACTAATCTACTTTCTCTATTTTAATTTTCTTATAAATCTCTTCAATCTGGTCTTTTGTAGCTATATCCTGGCAAAAGGCTGTTCCCGTACCACTGGCAACTGACCACTTAAAGGCCTCTAGCGGGTCTAGACCTGACTTGATACTTCCTACAAAGCCTGCGAGCATAGAGTCTCCTGCCCCAACTGAATTTACCAGGACACCCTCAACAGCAGGTGCATAGTATACATCCTCCCTGTCAAAGAATAGGGCTCCATCACCACCCATAGATACTATTGCATACTGGGCTCCCATATCTAGACACCTCTTGCCATAAGGTATTATCTGGTCCTTGTCAGTGAAATTCTGACCAAAGAGCTCGCTTACCTCATCAAAATTTGGCTTGATCAAGAGAGGCTCCATCTTAATCGCTTCCTTAAGGGCCTGGCCACTAGTGTCTATTACAAAGTCAGCCCCCTTGTCCTTGCAGATTCTAATTATCTGGTCAAATATATCCCCACTGAGTCCTGGTGCTGCACTCCCTGATATAATAACTGTATCATCCTCTGTCAGACCAGCCAACTTGTCTAGAAAATCTCTTTGCTCTTCTGGAGAAATACTTGGCCCCATGCCATTGATTTCGCTTTCCTGTATGCCCTTAAGCTTTACATTTATCCTTGTATTATGGCCTACCCTGGTAAAGTTTTCCTTCATAGCCTGGTCCTTGAACCAAGAGTAAATATAGTCTCCTGTGAAACCACCCAAAAAGCCCAGCGCCTTATTATCTACACCTATATTAGTGAGTAGCTTTGACACCATTATCCCCTTGCCACCTACGTTTACATATTCGCCCTGCGACCTGTTTAGCTTTCCTTCACTAAATTCGTCCAATTTAACTATGTAGTCAATAGATGGGTTGAGTGTTACTGAATATATCATGAAACACACCTCTTTTCTATCATAATATATTATTTTCATTCATTTTCTATCACTTTATGCCAAGTATACCACTATAAAAACCAAAAATCAACCATTTTTTATAATTTTCTTTCATTTTCTTTCATGAAATATTCAAACAAGCAACCGCTTATATTGTCCAATAAAAAATTGAGGTCATATATTCCCCCTTGATTGAAATATATAACCTCAATCCGTCATCTTATTTATACACTTATTATCCTAGTTTTTTCTATAATCCTCTCATCTATATCCTCTAGCCTGGCATCAGTTACTATAGATACCTCATCTAGGTCGCATATCTTGGCAAAGGATACCTTGCCAAACTTACTGGAATCTGTAACAATATAGACCTCCTTGGACCTCCTAATTGCCTCTGCCTTTATACTTGCCTCGCTAACATCTGGAGTAGTAATAGATGAATTAGCACTAATTCCATTTGTACCTATAAAGGCCTTGGTAAACCTATACTTACCCAGGTCAACTATGGCCCCTTCACCTATTATAGCCTTGGTGATTGGCTTGACGTATCCGCCCAAAACATAGGTCTTGATATTATTTTCCAGTAGCCTGTCTATATTATGTATTCCATTTGTCACAACCACAATATCCTTACCCTTGAGAAATGGAATTATCTCGTAGCAAGTCGTTCCTGCATCTATATATACAAAGTCACCGTCCTTGACTAAATCACCACAGTAACGTCCTATGGCAAGTTTTTCACTTGGCGACTTTTCACTTCTCTCATAAATTGTATTGTCAAAGGTAAATGCCCCATCTATACTCATGGCTCCACCATGTATTCTCTTAATAAGCCCCCTATCCTCTAGGTCGTCAAAATCTCTCCTAATTGTTGACTCACTGGCTCCTAATTCAACTACTAGGTCTTTTAATTTAACGGTTTTATACTTATTAACCTTATCCAGTATATAGGCCTGTCTCTCCTCAGTTAACATAAGTCAAATCTCCTTTTATATCTTTTATATTTCAAAGTACTTGTCAACACCATTGGCAATACCCTCTACTATCTTGGCCTGGTATTCTTGAGTCTGCATCAACCTGTCCTCATGTGGGTTTGACATAAAGCCCATCTCTATAATGCTGACTGGTATCCTACACCAATTGATACCACTCATATTATTGGTCTCTATTAGCCCCTTGTCGGCCGCACCTGTAGAACTAAGCATCTGGACCAGGATCAACTGTGATAGACGCCTGCTATCCCTAACAATATCCGGTGTATATGGATTATCGCTGGCTGGACACATTGTCAGCATACCAGAAGTAGATGAATTGGAATCTCCATTGGCATGAATCCTTAGAAATATTCCATCTGTATACTGGTTGGCTATTTCTGCCCTGCCCTTATTACTGATAGGACAGTGATTATCTTCCCTTATCATAACAACCCTATAGCCCCTTGCCTCTAGTTCGTCTCTCAACTTTAGGGATACGTCCAGGTTCAACTGGTACTCTGTGACACCTGTCACCACACCAGCAGTTCCAGATGACAGCATAGGCTTGGACTGGCTAGCACCAGGACCAATTGGTTCTAGTTCATTCATCGGAGCCTCTTGATGACCGGGGTCTATTACCACTGTATGCCTTACTACAGCTTTTTTATCTTTATCCCTAGAAGTCTCCCTATGAGACTGGTTGGACTGTCCCTTGTCCACTTGACCAGAATTTTGTGGACCACATGCAACTAGGACAAATGAAACCACTACCAACAATGATAATACATAAATAAATTTTCTCATTAATTACCCTACCTTCTTAAATTACCTAAAGTCGCCTTTATATTAAAAACTCACTCTTGACTATTTATATCACAATAACTAATCCTACTTCTTTTTATTATACCACAAAAAGCGACTACATAAGTAGTCGCTCTTGGTCAATATTAATTTCTAATAAAATTATTAGTCATCTGTCTTCAATTTCGTAGCCATAATTGCTATCACGGTTGCGATTACCATTGCAATCAACAATACAATAGCCATGCCGTTACCTGCAGCGAATCCCTTAGGACCATCTCCGCCAATTACACCAGCTACCTGAAGTATGATACCTATTAGACCTATGATAGATCCACCAGCAACTAGACCAGAAGATAAACTAATACCCCTAGATACTCTTGCTATCTTTTCAGTTTCAGACTTGGCCATCTTTTCTACCAAAACTCTAATAAGGGCACCTATCAAGATTATAGAACTTGTAGAAATTGGTAGGTAAAAACCAATAGCAACTGTCATGATTGGAAGGTCTAGGAAGAACATAAATAGGGCCATTACAACACCTACTATGATCATTACCCATGGCAACTCTCCAGACATGATACCAGATGTAAGTGTAGCCATCAAGTTAGCCTGTGGTAGGGCAAATGGAGGGTTAGCTCCTGTAATTGACAACTGGTCAGCAAGTAGGATCATTACTCCTATTACAACAACAACACCAACAATACCTGCTATAGCATAGTGCTTCTGCATTTCTGGCTTGTTACCTCCGATTACAAATGTAACCTTCTGTGACTGTGTATATCCACCTGCCATAGCTATGGCAACAACTATAAATGATGCAAACATCAATAGAGTCTTGTTACCAGCCGGGTCAGTCCATCCTGCTATAACGAATATTAGAGTTGCTATAACTAGAGATGCGATTGTCATACCTGAAACTGGTAAGTTTGAAGTACCTATAGTACCTGTCAATCTACCTGCAACTATTACAAATAGAGCTGATAGTATGAATGATATAACTATACCAACAATAGCCATTATGATACTTCCTGATACCATTACGGCACCAACAAAACCTATTATTATACCACCGAATAGTATTAATTTCTGAACTGTAGAACCTTCCTGGTTTCCACCGGCTGCCTTAGCACCCATTGTCTGCTTGATAGATGTAACGATAACTGGTATAAGTTTGATAGCTCCTATTACGCCACCACACAACATCATACCTGCACCTATATACTTGACATAGGCTCCTGAAATTGTATTTACATCCATCTGTCCTATAGCTGTAGATGCATTATTCCAAACTACGTGCCCTTGACCAGCCATATCTGAGAAGTAACCTATCAAAGGTAGTATACCGAAGTTTGATAGGATTGATCCAGCAAACATTGCTAGTGATACTTCTAGACCAACTATAAATCCTATACCTAATAATAGTGGGTTGGCTTCTATTTCAAACTTGAACTTGTAACCTGTTTCTCCCAACTTACTGTAAACACTGTTACAGATATTTAGGAATGAACCTGTTAAAACTGTTATAATACCACTGATTACAAATCCTACACCCATAAACTTAACTGAGTCACCAGCACCTTCTGATGCAACAAGTGTTTCAGATATAGCCATAGATTCTGGGTACATTAGGTTACCGTGTTCTTCAACTATAAGATAGTCAAGAACTAGAGATGCAATACCTAGACCGAATAGGACACCTCCAACTCCTATTACTATACCTTCGATGAAAGATATCTGGCTTCCAACCAATAATATAGCTGGTAACACGAAAATCAAACCGCTGGCTACTGACTCACCACCACTGGCCATACCCTGAACAAGGTTCTTTCCTAGTAGACCCTTCTTCTTTGCAAATGCAGCTATAAAGGCAGAACCTATTATGGATCCTGGTATACCGGCAGCAACCGTTAACCCAGCCTTCATACCTGAATAAGCTGTAGAAGCCGCAAACACTATTGTTAAAATCAAACCGATAATCATAACAACGGCATTCGAACCTCTCTTTGTCTCATCAGTGTTGTAAGGTATATAATCTTTACCCTTTACACCACCGTAAGCTTCTTTTGATAATTTTTTAGCACTCATTATCACAATTTCCTTCCTTTTAAAATTTAAATTAAAAATAATATTTTAATTCAAGTTCTATTATACCACAAAATACTGGTCTGTGGTGGTTTTTCTATATATTAACCATCCAATTGAAAATATATCTAGTTATTTCATCCCTATTTAACTCATTTAATATTTCATGCCTACAATCCGGAAATAACTTTTTAATAACTTTTTCAAATCCCTCTTTCTTGAGGATCGAATAGTACTTGTCTACTCCTTTTCCATAGTCACCAACAGGATCTTCTTGGCCAGATATCAAAAGAATTGGAAGGTCTTTGGGCATCTTGGCTATATTTTTCTCCTTGGCTACATAGTTGACCCCTTCAAATATAGCCCTATACATGCTGACAGAGGGTATGAACCTACAATACCTATCAGCTAGGTAAGAATCCACAGTAGTCTCATTCCTAGTCAACCAGTCAGATACGGTCCTCTTGTTCTTAATCCTGTCATTGTAGGACCCCAGTGAAGTCACATGCAGAAACTTACTCTTGTACTTGTCACCCTTAAACATCTTCATAAGACCTGATGCAAGCAGTCCAAATCTAGAAGCTGATAGGGGAACCTGTCCAGTCCCCATTACGATTAGTCCGTCTATCCTATCTCCATATAGGGAGGCATATGTCCTAACAGCAAAGGACCCCATAGAATGTCCCAACATAATATAAGGTAGATCTGGGTACTTGGCTGCCGTCTGTCTCTGAAGGTCTGCAATATCCTCAACTAAGTCCATCCATCCTGCAGTAAATATGCCAAAGTTCTCTTTGTCTCCAGCCGTCCTTCCATGGCCCATATGGTCATTGCCAACTACTACATATCCTTCTCGATTTAATTCCTTGATAAACCTCTCATACCTGCCAATATGCTCTATCATACCGTGAACTATTTGCACAACTCCCCTAGGATTGTCTACAGGCCACTCAGACGCATATATATTTCTTTCTCCATAATACCATTCCAACTTATCCATCCAAACCAACTCCTTACTCTTAAACAAATACTGCCCTTAAAACTTATTTATAGCTAAAAATCCACCCTATAGACACGTGATTTTTCAAATACCTTATCTATGTCATAATAGAACATGCTTTCATCTGGCTCCAATAGCCTTTTTCGTAAGTGGCTGCACTTATTCCAATCAAATTTCTGAATTTTAAATCCATTTAAGCTGATTATACTCTCATCAACTTTTTCTTTCAAGGTATATTTTCCAAAGCTTTAGAATATGCTATATCTTGAAATATGAAGAATCTTAACAAGAAAAAGAGAGCTATAAGCCAGCTCTCTTTTTAAACGATTATTTTATTTTTTGGGTATGTCAAAAAACTTAATTTACTATTATATAAATCAAATTACTAAATATACTAATTTATTCTTCACTATTACTTTATTTAAATTTTTAATGTATATTAGTACATGAAATGACTAACTGTAATACCAGCAGGTATTTATCACTACTTAGCGAATGTTTCTCCTAGTTCTACGCACATAGCTAGACCTTCATCATTTGGAGTTTCGTTGATGATCAATCCATCATCAAATAGGTTAGCACCAGCATCTTCTACTCTTGACTGCCAGTTTCTCATCCATTCACCATCTCCCCATCCGTATGAACCGAATAGAGCAACTCTCTTACCACCTATTGAACCTTCTGCATCTTCAAAGAATGGTTCAAATTCAGCTTCTTCTAGAACTTCTGATCCCATTGATGGGCAACCGAATATTAGAGATTCATAGTCCTTTACACTCTTATCTGGGTCATTTGATATGTTGATTACATCGTATTCAACTCCAGCCTTAGCTAGACCTTCACCAATAGCCTCTGCCATTGCCTGTGTATTACCTGTTCCACTCCAATAAAAAACTCCAACTTTCTTCATTTTGTAATTCCTCCTATGCTATGTATAATTGATTTTTAAACTGGTCTAATATATTTTCCAAGCACTCTCCGCAACTCATCTTTTCCATCATCATACATCTAGACCTATCATATAGTTCGAACAACTCCTTGGCCTCTTCAGTATCACCATAGACCTTCCAATAGCCACTGTACTTATAATTCTTACCATTATTCTCAATAAATCCTAAGATATCTGATACAGGATAACCCAAAAAAGCACCGATTTCATGGGGAAAGTCTCCCTTGCTCATCCTCATCTTCAAAGTAGCAATATACCTGTTCAATGACCAAGAGCTAGAGTAACCATAGTCCTCCAAGATTGTATTTACATCGGCCCTTCTCAAATACTTGTAGAGTTCGGCTTGCTTATAGACAAATACTAAAATCCTCTGACCACACTCACATATTGGATTAATCTTTATATCATATTTTCCAAATTTCCTATTATAGTACTGAACCAGTCTACCATATTCGGGCAACTCTTTCTTAGATATGGATACCAGATTAGAAACCTTTGCCCCAGTCAGTACCGGCGAACAGTAGTATGCGAGTATGTTTTCAAACTTTAAATCTGCCATAAAATATACCAACCTTCCTTAGATGCAAGACTGAATTTTTATATCAATCAAAATCTATTATTATTATAGCAAGCTTGATAATTCCTGTCAATACTTTTTGATAATAATTTTCGACAGTTTTTACACTTTTCTTTATTAAATGTATTACAAATTGATATTGCAATTTTGGTAAATGTATTATCTTTAAATCTGCATAAATCAAAAGATTTTTCATATAAGAATTTTATCGATATCTCTTTTACTATATAACTCACCTCCTAAAACCCCTTTTATATGAAAAACACAAATAGACCTTGTAAGTAACAATTGGAGAAGAATTACAGTAATATCATTACGAAGATGAAGAACAGAAAATTCAAGTGCAAAGCACGTTTGAATTTTTCTGAATCAAGCAACGATATTACCAATTCTTAATCCAAGTTAATACAAGGTCTATTAATATTTACCTATAAATCTACTTATACACTATCTTTGACAAGTCGCATATCTTCAGCATAGCCTTATAGATATTAGCAAGTAGGGCCAACCTATTCTTTCTAACATCCATATTCTCATCCATTACCATGACTGTATCAAAGAAAGCATCTATGGCTGGCTTTAATGAAGCAAATGAATCAAGAGATTCTGTATACTTTTTCTGTCCCATAAGGCTTTCTATATCCTTTTCTACTAGGACAAACTTAGCATATAAGTCTTTTTCTGCACCTTCCACAAAGGCTCCTTCACTTATATCTAGTCCTTCAGACTTTTCTGCTAGTGTAGATACCCTGTTGAAGGCTACTAGCATATCATTTAGACTTGGCTTGTCTATCCAAGCATTTATCGCCTGGGCCCTAGCATATAGGTCGGACATATTCTTTTCATCACTAGCCAAGACTGCATCTACAACATCATACCTGATGCCCATATCCTTGAACATTACCCTAGTCCTATCATTGAAGAAGGCAACTATCTGGCCAACTACTGCATCCTTATCAAAGTCTACACTTGAATACTGGTCAAGGGCTAGTCCTGCCAACTTGGCTATATCTAGCTCTATATTCTTTTCTAGCAATATAGTCAGGATACCTAGACACTGACGTCTAAGGGCAAATGGGTCTGCTGATCCTGTTGGCTGGATACCTATAGCAAAGAAGCCTGCAATAGTATCTATCTTGTCTATAATTGACAAAATAGCACCTTCTGTCGACTCAGGAATCTGGTCTCCACTAAACCTAGGCATATAGTGTTCATATATAGCCTGAGATACTATAGGATCTTCACCATCTAGCTTTGAGTATTCCATACCCATATATCCCTGTAACTCATCAAATTCAAATACCATACTAGTCACTAGGTCTGCCTTAGATAGGTAGGCTGCCCTTTCTAGTAGGTCTTTATTAGCTCCTGTTTCTATAGCATCAGCTAGCTTACCTGCTAGTAGGTCTAGTCTTTCTGACTTGTCTAGTAGGGTACCTAGCTTTTCCTGGAATACAACTGTATTCAACTGCTGCCTATAGTCTGCTAGAGACTTCTTCCTGTCTTCATTGAAGAAGAATAGGGCATCTGCCAACCTAGCCTCTAGGACTTTTTCATTACCCTTCTTTACATTTTCTATCATGTGGTCGCTACCATTTCTAACAGCTATAAAGTTAGCCAATAGGTCACCCTTGTCATTTACTACTGGGAAGTACCTCTGGTGGGCCTTCATTGGAGTCTTTACTACCTCCTTTGGTAGACTAGAGTATTCCTTGTCAAACTCTCCGTAAAATGCTGTCGGATATTCAACTATATATGTTACCTCTTCTAGTAGGTCTTCATCCATGTCTACCCTACCATTGATACTAGCTGCCACCTTGTCTATCTGGTCTCTAATTATAGCCTTCCTCTTGTTCTGGTCAAGGATTACATAGTTTTCTTCTAATTTTGCTAGATAGTCTTCTATGCTTGTTACCTCTATTGACTTGGCTCCTAGGAACCTGTGTCCTACAGTCTTGTTAGAGGCTATTATACCTTCCATGTTCACTGGAACTATCTTGTCATTCATCAAGGCCACAAGCCACCTGATAGGTCTCACGAACCTCATATTCTTGCCTCCCCAACGCATTGACTTAGGGAATACTACTGCCTTTACTATATCGACTAGGACCTGACTCAAAATTTCCTCAGTTTCCTTGCCTTCCTCTTTTAGGGTTGCATATATATATTCAGTTCCATCTAGGTCCTTGAAGTATACATCAGCCTCTGTAAGACCCTTGCCCCTCATAAATCCTAGGGCTGCCTTTGTGAAACTTCCGTCTTCTTCCAAGGCTATCTTCTTAGATGGACCCTTTACCTCTTCTTCTAGGTCTGCCTGCCTATCAGCCAAGCCCTTGACCACTAGGACTAGTCTTCTTGGTGTTGCATATGTTTCAATACCAGAAAAATCAACCCTGTTATCTGTTAAGGCCTTTGTAAGGTTGTCCTTTAGCTGACCAAGAGTAGACTCCACAAACCTTGATGGCATTTCTTCTACGCCTATTTCATATAATAGATAATTATTCATTTCTTTCACCTGCCTTCAATAATGGATATCCTAGTTCTTCTCTCTGCTTGACATAGGATTCTGCTACTATCTTGGCCAAAGACCTTATCTTGCCTATAAAGGCAGCTCTCTGGCTAACACCGATAGCACCCCTAGCTTCTAGGGTATTAAATGTATGAGAACACTTCAATACATAGTCATAGCAAGGTATTACTAGACCTATTTCAGCTAGACGCACTGCCTCTGCCTCATACATATCAAATAGCTTGAATAGCATTTCTGCATTACACTCATCAAAAGCGTATCTAGAATTTTCATATTCCTGCCTTTTGAATACCTCTCCATAAGTGATTTCGTCATTCCATTTTAGGTCATAAACGCTATCAACATCCTGTATATACATACCTATTCTCTCAAGACCATAAGTGATTTCTCCAGTCTCAAGTTCACATTCAATATTACCTACCTGCTGGAAGTAAGTGAACTGAGTGATTTCCATACCATCTAGCCATACTTCCCAACCTAGGCCCCACGCACCTACTGTAGCTGCTTCCCAGTTGTCCTCAACAAACCTAATATCATGCTCGTCTGGATTGATACCTATAGCCCTTAATGACTCTAAATATAGGTCCTGTATATCATCTGGTGATGGCTTAAGGATTACCTGAAACTGGTGGTGCTGGTAGAGCCTGTTAGGGTTTTCTCCATACCTACCATCTGCTGGCCTTCTTGATGGTTCTACATAACAAACACTCCATGGCTCAGGCCCTAATGACCTAAGAAAAGTATTAGGATTCATAGTTCCGGCACCCTTTTCTACGTCATATGGCTGTGTCATTATACAACCTTGCTTTGCCCAGAAATTTTGCAAAGTCAAAATCATTTCTTGAAAATTCATAAATATCTCCTCCTGATTAGTCTATTTTCTCCTTTTGATTTTTGAGTCTTATAAACTGCTATTTTTCTTTAAATCTTATATTTTTTGGCTTTTTGTGCTTATTTTTCTTCATCATCCTTTTTGGGATCATCTTCCTTGATCAATTCATAGATTATATCATCACTTGAATCATCGCCCTCTTCGTCCTTGGATTTTTTAAATGCCCCCCTTATATCATCAAAAGAATTGAAGATTATTTCTTTTAATATTTCTAATTTTTCCGGTGTCAAACTACCCATATCTACGCTTTCCCCGCTAGTTTCATCTGTGATCAAGACTGAGTACTTGCTAAGAACTGCTGCTGATAGGCCAAGTAGTGACAAGACTGGCATAGCCGCTATACCCAATACACCTACTGTCAAAGGTATGTTTAGGACAACCTTGCCCTCTTTTTGTACTATTATCCTAACAACTGTAGTCTTTTTGAATAGGTCAGCTAGCTGACCCCTAATTTTTTCTGATTCCTGGGATATATTCTCCCCAAACCTGCGTATCGATTCTTTTTTGTTCTCAAAACCTGTATCTTTCTGACCAGATTCAATGTATATTATTGCTTCTAGTACATTTCCATCAGTCTTGATTAAGGCTTCTCTAGCTTCCTTGTATGTTGCGTATGGAAGTCTATCCAATACTTGGTCTACCATCTCGATTGTTATCTGTGACATAATTATCATCCTTTCTCAAGCTATAAGTACTTAGTACTTACTTTAATGTCTTTAAGAGGCCTAGTGACTTGAAACTGACACTTTCAAAGTAATTGACCAGGTATCTCTTTAATAAAGAAAAAAGCTCCCTGACCAAGACCCCTGCCACTCTAGCCTTGCTACATACTATTATATCATTATTTAATATATATTGCATAAGCGATATAGTAGTTTGGTCCAATTTTATGTAAAATTTTTCCTTGTGGTAACAATTATTACACACCAAGCCGCCATCTTCAATAGAAAATACAGCATATTTCAAATTTTTGTTGCCACATATTGGACACCTATCCACCTGAGGTCTATAACCCATATAATCAACAAACTTGAGCAAAAAGGCATCTAAGACCAGCATCTTGTTTTCTATTTTCTCTGAGTACAAAAAAAGCGTCTGAGCCAGAAGCTCAAATAGCCTATTATTAGGCTGGCCTTCTACTATATTTTCCTCTACTAGCTTGACTATAAAGGATGCATAGGAAAAACTCTCAAAATCCATGGATATATTATAAAAGCTCTTTATATTATCTGCCTGATAGACTGTAAACATATCCTTTTGCTTCCTCAGGCTGTAGTTATTATAGGAAAATAACTGGGATGCAGATAAAAACCTACTCTTTTGCCCCTTGGCACCCTTAGCTATGGCCGACACCCTGCCGTATTTTCTAGTGAATATGGTCAATATAAGGTCTCTGTCCTTGTATTTGACAACCTTCAAGACTATGCCTTGCGTATCTAAAACTATCATTTTTAACCCTCATAAATTAATATAAAAATAGCTAAATTGTAATTTTCATTCCAATTTAGCTATTCGCTACCGTCATCCAATTATATCTATATCAGAAACAGTGTTATCATTATATAGTACACCACTATTCCTACAACATCCATCAAGACTGCCATTATAGGAGAGAATATAGCTGCTGGATCTGAATCCATTTTGGTTAGTATGATAGGCAATAGGGTACCTGCACATGCACCTAGTACCATATTAATCAAAACCGTCAAGGCAACAACCATTGTTATCTCCGGCTTGCCTATAAATATAGCTAATAGGGCAACTGCTATAATCGCTATTACAACACCATTTATCAAACTACTGATAATCTCCTTTAGTATGAGTACCTTGTCTATGCCCTTGTCCTTATCTGTCAAATTTATTATAGTTACAGACGATGATTGACTGCTGACACTTCCTCCCATAGCTACTACTAAAGGTGCTAGGAACAATAATTCTACTAGATTCTTATCTATGACCTTTTTGAAGTTCATAAATATTATAGCGGCTATAAATGAAATAAGTGCTGTCAGTATTAACCATCCTATCCTACAACTTACACAAGATATAATCTGCTGACTTAGGGTAGAGTTATCATCTTCATCAGTGTCTCTCTCCCTCTCACTGCTACCAGCTATCTTGTATAGGTCTTCTGAAGCCTCTTCTTCCATTACATCTATAATGTCATCAATAGTAATTATACCCTTTAAGATGCCTTCATCATCAACAACTGGAACTGCTACGAGGTTATACTTGGAAACTATCTTTACAGCCTCTTCCCTATCGTCATTGTCATTTACTGACTTGACGTTTTCCATCATTATTTCCTCAATTATCTCTGAGTCCTTGGCTAGGAATAGCTCCCTCAGCGAAAGAACACCCACTAATTTCTGTTCATCATTGAGTACATAGATATAGTAGATTGAGTCTGCATCAACTGCCTCAGCCCTTATATGCTTGATAGCCGCATGGACATTGAGGTTGTTGTTTACAGTTACATAGCCCTTCTTCATGGTAGATCCAGAAGTCTCATCCACATAGGCCAAGAGTTCTCTTAGTTCTGTCTCATCTTCCTTACTGACCATATCCAGAATCTTTTCTCTCTCTTCTTCGCCCATCTCTCTCAATATATCTGCTAGGTCACCTAGTGACATTTCTTCAAATATACTCCTGACATGGTCTATTTCCATTTCTGAAATAAGCTCTACAAATAGGTCTAGTTCACATTCTTCTAGAATTGACGCTGCTATATCCAAAGGCAGTATTTCAAACAACTTAACCCTATCAACCTCATCTAACTCCATCAATACATCATATATATCTACCGTATGGTACTCTTCTAATGTCTCCTTCAACTCAATGAGCTTGGATTTATCAATCATTTCTTTAACTTCATTGTACAACTCTCGCGACGAGTCCTGTTTTTTATCCATCACAACCACCTTTTAATCTCTATTTTCATTCAAACCAAAATCATTAATAAAATTAGTCAAGTTTCTCCAATTTTCTTTGACCTTCACCCATAGTTGGAGATTAACTTTTGTATCCAATAAAAATTCTATTTCTTCTCTAGCTGATTTTCCTATACCCTTTAGCTTTCTGCCATTCTTTCCAATAATGATGCCCTTGTGGGAATTTCTTTCACAATAGATAATTGCTGATACATCTACTATTTCTTTATCCTTTCTAGCCTTCATCTTTTCTATTTCAATGGCTATACCATGGGGAACTTCATCATTTGTGTACTGTAGCACCTTTTCTCTAATCAGCTCTGCCACTAGTACCCTCTCAGGCTGGTCTGTCACCATATAGTCTGGGAAGTACTTTGGCCCTACATCTAGTGTCTGTTTTAAAGTTTTTACCAAAGACTCTATATTTGAACTCTTCAATGCTGATACAGGTATTATTTCCTTAAATACACCCTCTTGGTCATACATCTTTATCAATTCAAATATATCTTCTTTGTTTGCTATCTTGTCAATTTTATTGATCACAAGAAAAACAGGAACTTTTGCCTTTCTTAGGTTCTCTATGATCATTGAATCGCCCTTACCAATCTTATCTGACTCATCAACTACAAATAAAATACAGTCAACATTTTTGAAAGAATCCTCTGCCGACTTTACCATCATCTGCCCCAACTTGTTTTTTGGCTTGTGTATACCTGGTGTATCCAAGAATACTATCTGAGCCTCTTCATCAGTGTATACAGCCTGTATGGTATTTCTTGTAGTCTGAGGCTTGTCGCTCATTATTGCGATCTTCTCACCTACTATATTGTTCATCAGTGTTGATTTTCCTACGTTAGGTCGACCTACGATACTGACGAAACCCGATTTATACTCCATATATTTCTCCTTGTATTTCCTCTTTTTATTTTGATAAAACATTTTAATTATATCATATCCGGGAATATTTTTCAAATTTTAATAAAATAAGCCCAACTGGAATATAACTATGGCCACCAGAGTGCCCAATATACCACCTGCTACTGTTTCCCAAAAGGTGTGTATCTTGCCTTCAATCCTACTCTGGGCCACCAAAAGGGCCATCAAATAGGCCAATGATGAAGCCTCTACCCTCTCTGTCATAAGGGTAATAGACGTCGCTATAGCAAAGGCCAGGGCTGCGTGCCCACTAGGCATACCACCCTTTAATGGGGTTCCTGTAAAGGTAATGGCCTTGACTACAACTACTGCTATCAGAACTACCACTATACATATAAGTGTAATATGTAGCTCTGACTCCCTAATCCTATATACTAGGTTGCCAGTCAGTAGGGTCAACTTTTTATAAAATAGGATATATGCCACTGCTACTGAATATATGGCAGATACCAATACTGCCCCGGCAGCCACGTCCTTGGCTATCTTGGCCAGGGGATTGTATTCTTGAGTCACCATATCTACAGTCTTTTCTACAGCAGTGTTTATCATTTCCGTAATTACAACCATGGTAATAGCCCCCAAAAGAACTATAAATTCCATCTTTGAAAAGTCAAAAAATAGGCTGGCAATCAAGACGATAAAACAGGCTAAATAGTGAAATTTCATATTCCTCTCACTCCTAAAGGTATAAAGTATACCTTCAATTGCCGCATTTACAGACTTTGTAAAACCCTGCTTGATCTTTTTATCCTTATTACTCTTGAATATCCTATATTTTTCTCGGTCTTTTTCCTCTCTTATCTTGTCCTTATCCATATAGATACCTCACCACTTCTAGTTTCTAGTAATACCCAACTTGCCAAGTACGGCTTCCTCCCTAGCATGCATGTCAATAGCATCATTTTCTTCCATATGGTCATAGCCAAGTAGGTGGAACATACTATGACATACCAAGAAGCATATCTCTCTTTCCAAACTATGACCAAAATCCTTGGCCTGTTCAGATGCCCTTTCAATTGATATGACTATATCACCTAGGGATATCTGACCAAAGTCCACATCGACCTCTTGGCCATCATACATAGGGAATGATAGGACATCAGTGACCTTGTCAATATTCCTGTATTCCCTGTTTATATCTCTTATTTCATCATTTGTCACAAAGGATAGGCTAACCTCATAATCATCATCGTAGTCCTCATATGCTAGTACTTCAAGCATGACAGCTTCTATTTTATCCATAAAATCTTGGTCCAACTTGGCAAAGTCTTGCCTATCATCAAAAATTATTTCCATTTTTTATCCCTACTCTTTCCTCTTGAGTCATTATTCCTATCTCCGGTCCTAGTATCCC
Organism: Peptostreptococcus sp. MV1; assembly: GCF_000758885.1. Taxonomy (GTDB): domain Bacteria; phylum Bacillota; class Clostridia; order Peptostreptococcales; family Peptostreptococcaceae; genus Peptostreptococcus. Next base: position 59,828 of record NZ_JRNB01000003.1, read on the forward strand.
TAGCCCCTCTTTTTTCACTTGTTTTTTCCTTGAATTCCATCTTTTTTTCGTATTTTGAATAGGCCTTGATAATCCTCTGGACTAGCTCGTGTCTAACAACGTCCTTTTCAGTCAGTTCCTTGTAACCTATACCCTTGACACCATCCAATATCTTGATTGCCTGGACTAGACCACTCTGCCTAGACCTCGGAAGGTCTGTCTGGGTGATATCACCTGTCACTACTGCCTTTGAGCCAAATCCTAGTCTAGTCAAGAACATCTTCATCTGCTCCGGAGTAGTGTTTTGTGCCTCATCTAATATTATGAAGGCATTATCTAGGGTCCTACCCCTCATAAAGGCTAGTGGTGCCACCTCTATAGTTCCCCTCTCCAAGAACTTGTTGAACTTGTCCGGGCCAAACATATCAAACAAGGCATCATAAAGTGGCCTTAAATATGGATCTACCTTGTCCTTCATATCACCTGGCAGGAAGCCTAAGGTTTCTCCTGCTTCGACTGCTGGTCGTGTAAGTATTATCTTCGTCACCTCATCTGCCTTGAAGGCCTTGACAGCCATGGCAACTGCTAGGTATGTCTTTCCCGTACCGGCAGGCCCTATACCAAAAGTTATGTCATGGTTTTCTATTAGATTCACATATTCCTTTTGCCCTAGTGTCTTTGGTTTGACTGGGTTACCCTTCTTGGTGATTACTATAGTCCCTTCTAATTCCTTAATCCTATCCTGGCTGCCATCGAACATTAGGTCAATTGCGTATACAATTGCCTGCCTGTCCAGGTTCTTGCCAGTTTCAACCATCCTATGTAGCTCCGTCAAGAGTTGAAGGGTAGTCTCTACATTCTTCTCTTCTCCAAGAACTACAATGTTACCCTCTCTTAGCAGTATGTCTGTATTTAGATTCTTTTCTATAAGTTTTATATTTTCGTCAAAATTACCGAATAGTTCGTGTTCAAATTTAGGCTCGTAAATCTGAAACTGTTTTTGTATTATCAAGTTATCACCTCTATTTTCATCATTTATACAGTTATTATATCAAATATATTGACAAAAGGGTAGAGGACAGTACTTCCATACTGTCCTCTAAAATAGGTGAGATTTAAAAGGTTCTATGTCAAATAACGTTGGTGATAATTTAAATCAATAAAATCTATTA
>NZ_JRNB01000004.1 GCF_000758885.1 Peptostreptococcus sp. MV1
TTTAGCGTTGGGAGAGAATTTTTTCTCTCACCAACGCTAAATATTATACAACCATTTAAAAATGCTAATCTCTATATGTTAACCCTCTCAGGAGTCTAATTAGTCTTGCTCAATCAGGCCGTAGCCTCCGTCACCTCTCCTGTATACTAGGCAAACTTCGAATGTATCTTGATCCTTGAATAAGAAGAAGTCATGTCCTAATAAGTTCATCTGCAATACCGCCTCTTCAGCTGACATAGGTCTAAGGTTGAACCTCTTTCTTCTTTCAAATACTAGTTCTGTGTCTCCTGGTATACTGTAAACGTCTTCTTCAACTAGATCATCAAAGTTTTCAAACCTAATTGTTGAGCTTCCAGCTCCCCTAGTCTTGAACTTATTCTTGTACTTTACAATCTGTCTATTTAACTTGTCACTTACAAGATCTATTGCTGAATATAAGTCTTCCTGCACTTCTTCGGCCCTTACTACATGACCGTTGATATTATCAAGAGTAACCTCTACCTTTTGTTTCTCCTTTTTATTTGCACTTACTGTAACTCTTAGTTCTGCCTCAGGATTAAGCATCTTTTCCAACTTGCTAAACTTCTTGTCGATATAGCCTGTAATACCTTCAGTTAATTTGATTTTCTTTCCAGATACTGTTATTTTCATAAAAACAACTCCCTTCGGTATAGACTGATTATTCAATCTATTTATTTCTTATTTTAAGTATAGTCTAGTCTTATGTTTAATTAAAGTCTTTAATTTAGATTTTTTTTGTTGTATAATGGACATAAGGGCGAGTTTTTATGAGACTCGCTCTTTTTTTGTAAAAAAGAGGAGGCCAAGCCTCCTCCAAAAGTTTCTAATTATTTATAAGATTATGGTTATATAAGCTTATTAAACTAGCTCTACTAATTTCTAAAGAGAGTCCTTAGATCCTAGTACAGTGTCTATCTTACCAAGAACAACGTTCTTTATAGCATCCCTACCAGCGCCTAGGTACTTTCTTGGGTCAAATTCCTTTGGATTTTCTGCCATGAACTTTCTGATAGCTGCAGTCATTGCAAGTCTTAGGTCTGTGTCCATATTGATCTTACAAACAGCCATTTCAGATGCCTTTCTTAGCATTTCTACTGGAACACCCTTGGCACCAGCTATGTCACCACCGAACTGGTTGCAAGTAGCAACAGCGTCCTGGTCAACAGCAGATGCACCGTGAAGTACGATTGGATAGTTAGGTAGCTTAGTCTGGATTTCTTCTAGTATGTCGAATCTCAACTTAGCTTCACCCTTGAACTTGAAGGCACCATGAGAAGTACCAATAGCTATAGCTAGTGAGTCAACACCAGTTCTGTTGACAAAGTCAACTGCCTGGTCTGGTTCAGTATACTTGTGAACATCAGATGTAACATCATCTTCAGTACCAGCTAGTACACCTAACTCAGCCTCAACTGTAACATTCTTTGTATGTGCATATTCAACAACCTGCTTAGTGATAGCTACATTTTCTTCATAGTCAAGATGAGAACCGTCTATCATTACTGAAGTAAATCCAGCATCTATACACTTCTTAGCCATTTCAAAGTTTGGACCGTGGTCTAGATGTAGGGCACAATCAACTCCGATTTCTTCTGAAGCAGCCTTTACCATCTCAACTAGTGTATCGATACCTGCATATGATATAGCAGACTTTGAAGCCTGGATTATAACAGCAGAATTTCTTTCCTTACAAGCCTCTAATACACCCTGTAACTGTTCCAAGTCACTGATGTTAAAAGCTCCTATAGAATATCCACCTTCATATGCCTTCTTGAACATTTCTTTAGTATTTACTAATGCCATAATTTCCTCCTTATAAACTTTTAAAACTTACCCATCATTCATATTATACCAAAAAAATTGGCTAATACACACTTTATTTTTTAAATAAAACCTATTCCAACCTATATTTATTTCTTAGAGGTAGAGATAAACCATTATATCCTTTATCTGCCTAGCCGTATCATTGAAGCCTAATTTGTAGAGCTGGCCTAGCTTTTCTAGATCTCCCTCCATCCTATTTACATCCATAGCCACTGATGGGCTGATAACATATAGCTTCTTCTGGGAATTTAGTATTGTAATTTCGTCGCACTGCCTATTGTAGTCCCTATCGCTATTTGCTAATGATTCAGCAAATTCTGGATAGGCCTTGTAGACATTGCTGGTAATCAGGTGGTTTGACTTAACCTTTTTCCTAAATGAACTAGGCCTTGTCCTAACTACTATAATTTTTTCATAACCCTGGTCTAGAGCCCACCTGTAAGGAATCTTGTCACTACAGCCACCATCTAAATATGGCACTCCATCTATCTCCACCATTTTTGATACAAATGGCAGACTGGCAGATGCACTTACAGCATCGTAAATCTTTGGTCCCATCTCATCCCTGTCAAAGTACTCCGGCCTACCAGTCAGACAATTTGTAGCAACAGCCACAAATTTTTGTCTAGGATCAAAGAAGGATTCTTCATCAAAGGCCTCTTCATCTATATGGTTCATTACAAAGTCAAAACCTACTACACCCCCATTGTTTCTGATGGCCTTGAGACCTATATACCTACTATCATGTCTATATGTAAGGTTGACCCTAGCTGCACGACCAATCTGACCTGATACATAATTCATACCATTCATGGCGCCTGCAGACACACCTATCGTACACTCTGCATTTATGCCTGCTAACATAAGGGCATCTAAAACGCCTTCTCCGTAGACACCTCTAAAGGCCCCTCCTTCAAGAACTAAGCATACCTTGCTAATCTTATCTGTAGCCCTTCCCCTTGGTATTTTATCTATATTTGAAAATATTTTCTTATTCATAACTACCTCCCTTCTTACATTATAAACCTACTTTCAATTTTACTATATTCAAGTCCATTAATCAAATTTATAGTAATATTCATCTAAATATGCTATAATTACTAAGGAATATGGAAAATAATATAATTATTTAATAAGAGGTGGTTTTTTGAGAAAATTTATATCTAGAATACCCCTACCAATCACGGCCTTGACCCTGGCTTGGGTTATTTTAGGAAATATATTTAAGGGTTTAATCCCTTTTTTAAGCGATATGTGTATGATAGTAGCACTTATACTGCTGATACTAACAATTGTCAAGATGTTCTTGAATCCCGTTAGTTTCTACACTAGTTTAAAATCACCTGTAGGTCTGTCCCTCTTCTCGTCTTTCCCAATGTCACTGATAATGATAGCGGTATGGATGAAGGAGCTATTTGACAAGGCCAACCTATATTTTTGGGTAGCAGGTGTAATCATTCAGACGGTCATTTTGATCATATTTACAATTAAATATGTATTTAACTTTAGGATAAAATATGTCTTCCCTAGTTGGTTTATGGTTTATGCGGGCTTGGGTATGTCTGCTATTACATGTAGAGATTTCGGTATGGAAATATACGGCAAGGCGATCTATTTTTATACGGTATTTATCTCTATCATATTGATAGTCCCTGTCTTGATTAGATTTTTCAAGAGAGATACTACTATAGCTGCTAGACCCTTGATATCACTAATGGCAATACCATTAGGTATTATTCTGCCTGCCTATGCAGGTCTGTCTACGAGCGTATCAGCCCAAAAACTATGGATTATGTTTATAGTTTTGCAAGCAATGTTAGTATTTGTGATTATTAATATGATACTTCACTTGTTTGATGGTTTTTTCCCTAGCTGGTCTTGCTATGCTTTAGCAGTTGCAATAATAGCCTATGCTTCAAAGTTTTTCTTGGCCTACCTAATAGGTCACAAAATGGACAATGACATACTTACCTATATAATTTATGGGGAATATGTCTTGAGCTTTATAGTTGGAGCTTTTATGCTTCTAGCCAATTTTATTAGTATCTTAGAGGACCCTGAGGTCCACAAGAAGAAATTACTTGAAAATACGCAAAGACTCAACATGCACGAATTAGAGAAAAAACTAAAGAAAAATGAAAAAAGACAAAAAAAGGCTAGTAAAAAATCTACTAATAGTAGCCTTGTAAATAAGAAAGTAGATAATACAGATTCAAAAAAGGATGACAAGAAAAGTACTTATAATTTGGAAGACCTAATAGATTAGTCTTCCTAGTCAAGTGAATTTGTAAGTCATAATAGGCAAAGATTATAGACTTAACTAAGTCAAAAAAAAGGCTAAACCTTCCTTCCAAGGGAAATTAAAGGTTTAGCCTTTTATATTTTCTACAGGAGTATCTCCCTAATTTCATCCCAACTAGATACCCTAGTAATATTTTCACCATCTACCCCCCTGTTGTACATGGCATCCATGAGTATCACCTTGTAGCCTGCCTCAGATAAATTGACTGCATTAGAAGGATCGTCTTCTAAGAAATAGTCACAGGCCAATTTTTCAGCCATGGCAACCTTGCCATCATTTCCACTGATAGAAAAGATATCTGTATAATTTATATCCTGCTTGTCTATCCAGCTATTAGTTACATGGGCTATGGCACTACTCCTTGCAGTCACTATATATACCCTATCTCCTCTGTCATATAGGTCATTGACCACTTCCCTAGCTCCATCTACCAGGCTGTTCTCCCAGTAAATATCGGTATGAATATGGTCGAAGTTCTTGTACATTTGACTATGCTCAGGCCCATATGTATCATTCCAATCTATTGATGTATAGTCCTCAATACCCAAATTTTTACCTGTAAGCTTGTTCAAATAGGGTATAAAGAAGTAGGGACTCGTCAGTGTTCCATCTATGTCTACGCATATATTTCTAGCCATATATTCCTCCTCGATTACTCAACTACTACTAGGTATCCAAACTATCTTATAGTCTAGACTAGCAATATTCTTATGTAAACTGTCTTATATTCTATATTTTCAGCTTGCTAGCTGTCACTCAAGTCTTCAATCAGACTCAGCTTAAAATCCAAATAGTCACACGATACCAGGTGGTAGGACACACCATCATGTATTCCTTTCAGTCCAGCATCAAAACTCTCCTTGCCATGTAAGTGACCATATATCACATACCTTGGCTTGTACTTATTGATTACATCCATATAGAGTGAAGACTCAAATTTTTCATTAGTTGGTGGGTAGTGGAGGATTACTATATAGTCCTCATACCCAGCCTTCTTGGCCCCCTCTAAGGATAATTCCAATCTTTTTGCCTCTCTCTTGTAGATTACCTCATCCTTGTCGTCAAACTTGACCTCGTTTGGACTCAACCAGCCCCTGGTTCCGCATAGGGCATAGCCACCTAGCTCATGGAAATTAGTATTCATAAATACCATATCATGACCATATAGCTTGTTTAGAGCAGTAGCTGTAGTCCACCAGTAGTCGTGGTTGCCCCTTATAAAGTACTTCTTGCCTGGCATCCTGTCTATCTGGTCCAGGTCGACTTGGGCATCTCTTAGCTTTGAGGCCCATGATATGTCCCCGACAACCAGTACCACATCTTCATCAGTAACCCTGGCCGACCAATCTTCAAAAATTTTCCTATCATGCCCATCCCAATGGTCACCAAATACATTCATTGGCTTGTCTACGCTTCCAGATAGGTGGAGGTCTCCAATTGCAAAAATTTTCATCTTTCCTCCTATCACATATTAACCCTGGTCTTGCTTAGGATTTCATCCAGTTCTGCCTTTAACTCAAGCAGGGATTTTATATTTCTAGACCTAGAAATCTCATTCATCTTCATCCTGTAGGTATAGTAGTTTTCACCATCGCCCAGCTCTTTCAGCTTGTTGACCCTAGTGTATATATCGGTCATCACATATTCCTTTTCTGTGAATAACTCCTGGGCCTTGATTATTTCTTCCCTAATCTCACCCATCTCCTGGTCAAGCATAAAGGCTGCATCCGCTGCCCTCTTCAACCTATAGGCTAATTCATCTGGTATATAGTGGTCATATTTATATTTTAGAGAATGCTCTATAGTAGCCCAAAAGTTCATAGAAAGGGTACGAATTTGTATTTCACACTGGACTTCCTTTACCCCATTTATAGTATTGACCGGATACATGACTATGAGGTGGTAGCTCCTGTAACCACTTTCTTTGGAATTATTTATATAGTCCTTCTCCAAAACTATATGCATATCATTTCTATCCTTAATGATATTCACGATTACATAGATGTCCTCTACAAACTGACACATTATTCTAATACCTGCTAGGTCTTCTATTTCCTCAATATTGTCTATATCTAGCTTTTTCATCTTAGCAAGAGCCGAAGACAGTTTCTTGGTTCTGCCAGTAACAAACTCAACTGGAGAATGCTGCTTGGTTTCTAGATAATCTTTCCTTATATTTTTGAACTTAATTTTTAACTCTTCTACTGCATATGAGTAGGGTCTAATTATCTCTAGCCACTGTTCGTATTCCATAAAATCACCTAACTTCCTATCTTTATTAATTATAATATGAATCTATGCTACATTTTACTAATCTAGGCTATTTGTCCTTTAACTTGTAGTAGAGTCTATTATCTTCTACCAAAAATTCAATTACATCTTCATCTAAGAGGTAAGATACTACCGCATTAAGGGCATTTCTATAAATCATATATGCCACATAACTAAATGGCAACTTATTCCTATCTGCTACAAATTTTTCCAACTCATCCATAGTTATCTTATCTTCCATAGCCTCTAGGACTACACTTATCATCCTCATAAGTGCCTTGTGGTTTTCATTGGCAATCTCCAAGACCTCGCGCTTGGAATAGGTACTACGAGAATGTCCTAGGACGCCAATCTCAAAATCAACCAACCTCAACCTGTCAAGCGACTCCATCTGTCCGCTATAGCTATGCATAAACAAAAAGTCAAACTTGTCCAGAGAGTTCTTTGTAATTAGTAGGTCTGATATAAAAAATACACCATCATCAGTAACGACACCTATGGAACCTTCCGTATGACCACAGCAATTTACAATCCTAAAGTCATGGCCAGATAGATTTAGGACCTGACCTGGATATACAGTCTCGTCCACCATCTTTATATCTTCACTGGGCCTAGCTATGCCTAGGTAGTCTTCAATAGTTTTTTCTAGATACTTTGACCTAGTCCCACCAGTCAAATAATCCATATAATGATAGGGATTCTCCGCATATACCCTTGATGCCGGCGACGAATATATCTTGGCATCTGGAAAGGCCTTCTTTATTTGGTAGTTACCACCTATATGGTCCTCATGCTCATGAGTATTTATTATATATTTAATACTTATCTTGTTTTCTTTAAAAATTGCTATCATATCATCCTGGCGCTTACCTGCTAGACCTGTATCGACTAGTAGGGCATCATTATTTTCAAATATGTATACTCCTGTATTTGTCCCACCCTTTATCAAGTGGGTATTTCCCTTTATATTTCTTAGCTTCATTCTTACACCTATTTTAAACCCTTTAATCCATCACTAATTTTTCTTACCCTATATATTTTATCATACCTAGTCCCAATTTGCATTATATCTATTTGACATTGTCAAACTTGGCGTGGTATATTTAAATGTACGAATATTTTGATACAAAAATTTGATTTTATATGAAAGACAAAGGAGGTAATGCTATGAATAGATATACTAAATTTATAAATATGATGGGCAGTTACTACACAAAAGACTTCGAGAAAGAAAAGAAAAATATAATAAAAGTTAGAGAAGTTAAAGAAGAAACTGTAAGGAAGTTTTTCCTACAGGGTGACTGTGAAGTACTCGTTGTGTTTGAAGATACAGGCAAGGAAATTTTGATAGATGATTTTTCATCAGAAGAAGATATTAAAAAGTACTTGGGCAAGTCATTTATAAAAAAATAAAGCAGGCTCCCCTCTAATTTAAGCTTGCTTGAATCAATAAATATTATATGAGATCGTCGGCTGGACTCTTTGAGGTCCAGTCTTTTATTTTGACAAAAAGTAAGACAGAATCTCGGGGGATGAGATTCTGTCTTGGGGGAGATTGAGTATTTTAATTTATTATGTTTGTATTATCTATTTGCCCATTTTTTCCGTTTCTAAACACATAAATCAAAAAAATATAAAATTTTTTATTTTTTACCCACTCCTACAAAGGTCCACTAGACTAATGATTTTTTTCTTCTTGTATTTCATTTAGGTAGTTATAAATAGTATACCTAGATACACCCAGCTGTTCTGCTATATAAGGAACACTCTTTTGTATCTTAAATACACCTGCATTTTTAAGATTCCTAATCAATGTAATCCTGTCACTCTTATTCATGCCAACTATTTTCTTGTCCATTTTCTCCAATTCTATCTGGAATTTTTGTTCTACTAGTTCACCGCTATCAAATACGTCAAACTCATCATAGGCCTCGTCTCCCATAGACAGGAACTTCTTCAAGTGAGACTGAATCATTGTCAAATCATCACAATCGTAGTTTATGCAAAAGGATATATTTCTGCCAAATGCACTAGTAACTATTGTAGAGGACTTTATTTCCTTCTTTATCCTCTTATTAGCCTTTTTGTAATTTATATTATAGCCCCCCCTGCTCCTCTCTATTAATTCTTCTGACCTTGTTGATAAGGGATCTCCCGGTTTTCTACCAGTTACATGACCGTTATATATGGATAAAATTGCATTTTCAGGATCATCCAAGTCCGACACTACCACTTCACAATTGCTACCAAACATTTCTGATATTATCATAGCCATAGCATCTAAATAACTCAAAAATGTATCAAAATCATCTACTCTTCCACTGTAGTCATTTATAGTCATAATACATTTGCCACCTTTCATTTATTTTTATATATTAAATCTAATTTTAGGTCTATTAATTATAACATATATTTTTACATAAAGAAAAGATTTGATGAAAAGTTGACAAAAAATCAATTGTCTAGAAAGTCATAAAAGTCATCATTACCCGACTCTACAAAGTCAAATAAGACATTCTGTTCGAACTCCATACTATCTACTAGCCTGATATCATTCGCCATGCTATCTTTGAATACACATTCTACAAAGGCCCTAGTATCCTCATCAAAGCTGGCCAGATAAAGTATACCCTCCGTCACAAAAACGTTAAACATAAGGTCGTTGTTAATCAAATAAACATCGCTGTCAAGGTGGGAATTATCCTGATAATACTGGGTAAATAAGATTCCATTTTCATAAACCAGTTCCTGGACTGCTGGATAAATTTTCCTAATCTTATCAGCCAATAAATTTACATCATTATCATCTTCCATCACTTGATAAATATCCACTATTTCAGGCTTGGCTATCATGTTGAAAACTTCAAAATCATATATAGGCTCCTTGTTCATAACCATAAAGGACCTCAACCTATATTTTTTGGGCTTGTCATAGTAGGCCAACTTGTCTTCGGCTATGTCCTCATGCTCTATATTTACCACTATATCTGCAAGATAATAGCCGTCAATATCTTCATATATGGCCTTGCAAAGATACCTATCCTGGGTCTTTTTCTCTATGGAATTATATAGTAGGGCACCATTAATCTGACTAATATGACTGGCTGCTACCAAATCACTTCCGGAGTAGTGCATTAGGCCATCCTTGTCCCTGGCTACAAACCTCATAATCATATAGTTTACAAATTCGTATTCTGACTCCATTTCCTTGCACAGGCTATCAAATAGTTCTTTTTTATCCACAGATTCCACATGATAACCTGAATAAAATGTCTGGTAGACCTGGTCAAATCCATCTGGTAGGGGCTTATTATACCATTCATTTTTTCGTCTGTACTTTTTTACTAGGTAGGCTGCCTGGTCTTCTGTCAGGTCTATATTGTTGCCACCCAGACCACCGTATTTTTTCCTGTAGAAAAGCTCTCTTGAATCCTCATCCATCCCCTTTAATACATAGAGGTCTGATATGCCCAAGCCCTCCGCATCTAGCATAAATACATGAGATTCTATACTATCGTCTATACACTGGTCTTTTGTATCACTATCGCATATTTCCTCACCTATCATAGCCTTTCCTGGCTCCTTATCTATGTCAAACACCGACCACTCTACCATCAGCATCATGGTACCCATCAGTCGGGTATTGCTACAAAAAGCTCTCTTAAACTTCCTCATACTACCTCCTAATTTTTCTACTTATACTCTATTATAAGGCTTGGCCTATCTTATATCAAATAATTTTGTAAATTGTGGTTTCTATGCTTTTTTGGTATAATAAAGCATATATGAGAGGAGGTCTTATAATATGGCTAATATAGCAGCTTTTTTTGATATAGATGGTACCCTGTATAGGGATTCTCTTTTAATTGAACATTTCAGAAAATTGATACAATATGACCTGATTCACAAGAGGGAGTGGTCCGAACAGTTGGAAACTACCTACATGAATTGGGAAAAGAGGCAGGGTAACTACGATGACTACCTACATGAAATATCAGACCAATATGTTGAGGCCTTGACTGGACTGGACAAGTCATCAATAGACTTCGCCAGTGACCAAGTAATCAGGCTCAAGGCTGACAGGGTCTATAGGTATACAAGGTCAAGAATAAAATGGCACCATGAACAGGGCCATAAGATTATATTTATTTCTGGTTCTCCAGACTTTTTAGTATCTAGGATGGCTGAAAAATATATGGCCAGTGACCACATAGGCAGCAAATACTTTGTGGAAGACGGCAAAATGACTGGGGGTGTATCACCTATGTGGGGCTCTGAGAGCAAGGACAAGGCCTTACAGTATTTTATAGATAAACATTCTATAGATATGGAAAAGTCCTATGCCTATGGAGATACAAACGGGGACATAACTATGCTCAAAAGAGTAGGTAACCCCATTGCTATAAATCCTTCTAGAGAAATGCTCCATCAATTAAACTTGGACGACTATCTAAGAGAAAGGGCCCTAGTTATTATAGAAAGAAAGGACGTCATATATCAGGTACCTACATCTGTTCTTCATATAGAGGATTGTTGCTGATAGCTTAGATATGTGACTATCTCTTTCTGATTATTTTGGACAGCTTGTCAATATAGTATATGATAAACTGGCTCATGGCCCTGTCATATACTAGAAAAGCAAGATTATACACAAGTAGGGCTAGTGGAATATAATCCATGACCAGCTTGTCTATGACCACAAACTGCTTATAGACTAGGTACAAGACTAGCAGGGCTAGGTTGGCATATAAGAGCTTGAGTCCTAACTGTATCTTGAAAGACTTGACATTTTCTACTAGGGCCTTTACTAGGGGATAGCTAGAAAATGTCAGCAAATATGTCACAAAGTGGAGTTTATTATTTATTAGAACAAAGGCCAGGATGAGCCCTGCTAATACATACAGGCAGGCATCCCTCAGGCCAAATTCTACAACCACTATCATGGCTGGCAGGCCTGCTAATACCAAAAGAGCTATGGTATTAGTCGGTATATAGTTCACTAAAATATATATTATTGCATTAAAGGCTAGGAGGATACCCATTAGGGATATCTTCCTAGCCATATTATTTCTATTATTATCTTTCGTCTTGTTAGACTCTGATACTTTCATATTATCACCTTGAATCTTTGGTCCTCTTGGTCTATCTTCCATAAGCTTCCTCCCTTGCTAACAACAAGTTATCAAGTCTCCACCCATACATTCACAGCAACTATCAGCACACCACAATGTACAACAAGTATCACAACAGTTACCTCCGCAGCAGCAACAACCTGAATTATCTAGGTTATTTCTAGACCTATTGTAATAGTCTGCCCTTTGATTGTAGTTTGATCTGTCATTTATGTAATTGTTGTAGGCATCTTCAAATTCCCTGTTACCAGGCTCCATAAACTTGGCCCTCTTGATATAGTCCTCGCCTTCTTCGTAAAAACCAAGATTCATTGCAGAGACACCCCTCAAAAAGAACCATTCTGCATCCCTATCCTGGAAGTTGTTCATAGTGTCATAGCACCTCCTATAGTCACCTCTAGCTAGTAGACTCCTAGCATATGAATAATCGTTGTAGCTCGCCATAATAATCCCTCCGATTTATTGTACAATTTATTATCTAATAAGATATTCCTATCTTAAATACTCTTATCTATTATCCAAAATAAATATTCTTGTAGCCCACTTGTTACTAATCGAGTAGGGAGGACTTTCTCCTCCCTCTCACACCACGGAGCGTGCCGTTCG
>NZ_JRNB01000005.1 GCF_000758885.1 Peptostreptococcus sp. MV1
TATGGAAAATATGTCAATAAATTGAAAAACATGTCAATTCCGTTGTATAATAAAGGGTTCTTCATCAACGCTAGTTGACAAAAAACCTCTATAAGTAAGTAGACAGGTTGGGATTTTCTTGTTATCATAAAAGTATAAAAACGTGCGAAATAGACTGCTATAAACTCATAAAAACGTGCGAGATACTCACACTAAAACTTGCTAAAACGTGCAAAATATACTAAAATAAAAGTATAAAAACGTGAAAGGTAGTGATAAAGTGCTTAAAAGAAAGGCATATAAAGAACTTTTGGAATGGAAGTCAAAATACGCAGACAGAACTGCTTTGTTGGTGAATGGTGCTAGGCGTGTTGGCAAGAGCTATCTATGCAAACTATTTGGTGAAAACGAATACAAATCATATCTTATGATAGATTTTGCGAATATACCGGCAGAAATAAAGGACCTGTTTGAGAATGAATCATACAATTTAGACTTATTTTTCATAAAGCTATCTGCATTTTATGGTGTTACCCTGTATGAGAGGGATAGCCTGCTGATATTTGACGAGATACAAATGCTACCGAGGGCCAGACAATTGATTAAATATTTGGTGGCGGATGGCAGGTATGACTACATAGAAACAGGCTCACTACTGTCAATCAAGAGGAATGTTGAAAATATCGTCATACCATCTGAAGAGATGCAGTTCAACCTATATCCACTTGATTTTGAAGAGTTCCTGTGGGCCATGGGGGATGAAGTGACTGCCAACCTGCTAAGGTCAATGTATCAAGCCAGAAGTCCCTTGGGAGATAGCCTGCACAGGAAGGTAATGAACGACTTTAGACAGTATTTGCTGGTTGGTGGTATGCCACAAGCCGTTGATGAATACGTGAAGACTAAGGATTTTGCCAAGGTAGACTTGGTGAAGAAAAATATTTTAAACCTGTATAGAAATGATATAGCAAAGTTTGCAGGAGAAAATCAAAACAAAGTATTGGCCATATTTGACCAAATACCGGGCCAGTTGTCCAAGAAAGAGAAGAAATATAATATTGCAACAATAGACAAGAAGGCAAGGTACAGGGATTATGAAAATTCTTTTTTGTGGCTAGCAGATGCAATGATATCCAATATTTGCTATAACTCGACCGATCCGAGCGTGGCACTTTCACTGACGAGTGACTACAATACGAGGAAATGCTACATGGCAGACACGGGATTGCTGATTAGGCAGATACTGGACAGTGGCAACTACACTGATAATGACATCTACAAGGCAGTCCTTTTTGACAGGCTTAATATCAACGAGGGTATGCTAATGGAAAATATAGTAGCTCAAAGCTTGGTAGCAAGAGGCTATAGGCTGTTTTTCTACTCAAGGTATGACAACAAGAAGAGTGAAAACAGGATGGAAATAGATTTTTTGATAATCAAAAACAACAAGGTTATTCCAATAGAGGTCAAGTCAGCCGGATATAGAAAGCATTCATCTCTAGATAAATTTAGACTCAAGTTTAAAAATAGGGTTGGAGAACCGGTGATACTCTACCAAAAAGACCTGATGATAAAGGAAGGCGTATTGCACCTGCCTATATATATGGCAATGCTTTTGTAGGTGGAATTCCTCAAATACAGGAATAGAAATGCCACAAATACAGGGATAAGCTCAGAAGACTTGAGTAAAACGGAGTAAAGTTGAGTGAAACCCACTAACCAAGAAAGCGAGGTGACAAACATGCCCCCCACAGACAAGCTAATAAAACAAATATACACCAATTCCTTCAAGTCAGACCCCACCGACCCGACCAACAGGCTAATAATCATAGCCACCAAGGTACTAGACAACAGGTCAGGCGGTCCAGTGACCTACGATGTAGACAGGCTGTATGACGAGCTGGTTTACTTCAACCACTACAGCCACAAGGGCCAGACATGCCCCGTTGAGGTCTTCCTGCCAATCATCCTAGCCAATCGTTCCTACGATGCCTACGAGGCAATCCTAATGAGCCTAGCAGACAAGATGACACGCTTCTACGGATGCCCAGACAGGCTAGACGACTACATCTTGGAAGTATACAGCCTTGACGCCCTAATCAGGGCCTATCTGAGGTCAGCTACCAGCATCCTAAGTGGACAAGACCTGGTAGACACATTAAGGGACATAAAGGACAAGCTGGTGGCCTACAATCCACCCAAAAATAGCAAGAAAGAAATCGTAAACTTTCAGGTCAAAAAAATCAAATACATAGGCAAGCTTCACAGCCAAATAGACCTAGCATCAAATGACCCTGACAGTAATATAGGCGAGCTTTTGCCAGGTGAGTCCTTTAGCTGGCTAGAAAATATAAACAAGTACTTTAAAGATACAGAAGATACCGAGTATAGAATTAGCAGTCCAGAAAATGCCAAGAGGACAAGGTCCTCATTTGTGTATTCCATGGCAGATTACCTGACAAACATCCGAAACAGGCAGGTCATCACCAAAAAATACATGGGCAAATCGTCCCCCAAGCACTTCCTCCAGGAACCTGAGGGCTACGAGGGAAGAGACCCCGTCCTTAATAGCTACAGGGTGGTGAGGAAGACCAGAGATGGCAATAGGTATGTAGTCAGCCTGGACACCAAGTCGGGAGTCTATGATATGGTATATGTATTAAAGGTTTTTTGAAGTTGCTTGCAACAAAAAGTCTACGAAAACTTGACGTTGTCACAGGACTTTGAAATTCTTGATTTTAAATGATATTCGTCATATTATATAAATGTAAAAGAGGCTGCTAGGCTAATAGCAACCCCAGTGTATAATCGTTAACGGCGTTTGAGGTATTTATTTTATATAGTTACGGTTTTGGCTTGGTGCTTGTTGATATTTAGTATATTCAAGCTGGTCAAGGCAGTCAGGGAAAGGAAGGAATGATTATGAAAAATAGGTTGGACAAGTATATATTGGACAAGGCAGATGACTTGGTCTTTATAACTATTGACCAGTCAGAGGACCTGGGTCTGATAGGCTATGAGGTGCCAAAGGATGGTATCAAAATACCTATCAAGTCAAATGTCCTAGTCAAGTCCATCAAGGACAAGAAGGCCCAGGAAGAGATAAATATGATGTCTATGATAGATGCCATGCTATACCTAGAGGGTATAGATCCAGATTTTATCTACAATGTGGAGTATGATGATTTGATAGAGACCTTTGCTAGGAAGAGTGATTTTGACTATATGCAGTATATGGGCTATATGTCAAATCAGGCCTACCAGGAGGGTGAGGTCAGGGATGCCCTAGTTTACATCAGGGCCTATCTGAGGATGGAACCTGATGATGTCATGGCCCTCTACCAGTATGCAATCATATGTCAGGAGTTGAGTCTGACCTACCAGAAGGATGAGGACATCAAGGCTATGAATGACTTTTTGTTGGAGGCTCTGGCTAGTTTGGAGAGAATATTGGATATTGATGATAGTTTTGCCCTAGCATATTACCAGTTGGGCTTCCACTATTCCAACCAAAACCAGTTCACCAAGGCCAAGATGACTTGGGACAGGGCCCTAGACTTGGGTGTGGATGAGGAGTCGGCTGGAGATATCAGGGATAATCTAGGCAAGATAGACCACAAGGTGAGGTACGAAGAGGCCTACAACCTAGTATTTCAGGGCAAGGCAGAAGAGGCTCTAGATGACCTACTGGACATAGAGAGTCAGTATCCGGACTGGTGGAACCTCTTGTTTATCATTAGTCTAGCCTACAAGTCACTAGGTGACCTAGGCCAGGCCAAGACCTACCTGGAGAAGATACTCATGATAAGACCTACCCAGGTGGATACCCTAGTAGAGATGGCCCTATGTCTAGCCCAAGAGGCAAATATGCCGGGGGCGATTGACTACCTGACTAGGGCGGCAAAATTGAGAAAAGATGACCCGGAGATATTGTGTAATTTGGGTATGGCATACCTTCACAATGGTGAGGAAGATGATGCTAGATATTATATAACGAGGGCCTATGAGATAGACCCAAGAGATGAAGTGACACAGGCCTGTATGAGGGCCTTGAAAGAGTAAGGTATGAGTCAATAAAAATAGGTCGAGTGAAAATATAAGTTAGTAACTACTATGTTTATCCAGTTGCAAGTCAAGTAAGAAGTAAATTTATTCAAATATATTGACTTATATCCATAAATATCCTATACTATAACTATGAAAAATATAAAAATGTTCGAAAATAACCGAACTATCAGGTCTTGAATTGGATAAAAGGCATGAAAAACTCTTTTATCAAGTTACTAGTATTGAGTTTTCACGGAGGTGTATAGTAATGAGTTTTAAATCAGATATTGAAATCGCACAGGAAGCAGTAGCACAGGATATTAGGGATATCGCAAAAAAGATTAATCTAAGCGAGGACGACATAGAGCTTTATGGTAAATATAAGGCTAAAATTGACTATAATGTATTGAGCAGGACACAGAGCAGAAATGGTAAGTTAATCCTTACAACTGCCATCAACCCTACTCCAGCAGGTGAAGGAAAGACAACTACATCAATTGGTATAGCAGACGCCCTATCACAGATGGGCAAGAATGTAATCACAGCTCTTAGAGAGCCATCTATGGGACCAGTATTTGGTATCAAGGGTGGAGCAGCTGGTGGTGGCTATGCCCAGGTAATTCCTATGGAAGACATCAACCTACACTTTACAGGTGATATGCACGCTATAGGAGCAGCCAACAACCTTTTAGCAGCCATGCTAGATAACCACATATACCAGGGAAATGCCCTAAACATCAACCCTAAGAGAGTTACTTGGAGGAGATGTGTAGACATGAACGACAGACAATTGAGAAATATAGTTGACGGTCTTGGTAAGAAGGTAGATGGTGTGACTAGGGAAGACGGATTTGATATCACAGTTGCATCTGAAATCATGGCTACCTTCTGCCTATCAAACAACATAGGAGAATTAAAGGAAAAATTGGGAGATATAGTTGTTGCCTACACATACAGTGGCAAGCCAGTGACAGCTAGGGACCTAGGTGCAAATGGTGCCATGGCAGCAGTCCTAAAGGATGCCCTAAAGCCTAACCTAGTACAGACACTAGAAGGTACACCAGCAATCATCCACGGTGGACCATTCGCCAATATAGCCCACGGTTGCAACTCTATAATTGCCACAAAGATGGCCCTTCATATGAGCGACTACGTAGTAACTGAGGCAGGTTTTGGTGCTGACCTAGGTGCTGAAAAGTTCTTGGATATCAAGTGTAGAAAGGCAGGAATCAGACCAGATGCAGTAGTAATAGTCGCTACAGTTAGAGCCTTGAAGTATAACGGTGGAGTTGCCAAGGACCAGTTAAACGAGGAAAACCTAGAGGCCCTAGAGAAAGGTATACCAAACCTACTAAAGCATATAGAAAATATCACTCAGGTATACAAGCTACCTGCAGTAGTTGCAATAAATAGGTTCCCACTAGATACAGAGGCAGAGCTAAAGCTAGTTGAAGACAAGTGCAAGGAGCTAGGCGTAAATGTAGCCCTATCAGAAGTTTGGGCCAAGGGTGGAGAAGGTGGCATAGAAGTTGCCAAGGAAGTCCTAAAGCTAATAGAGGAATCAGACAAGCAGTTTGAGTATTGCTATGACGAAGAAATGTCTATCAAGGACAAGTTAAAGGCAATAGCTACTAGAATTTATGGAGCTGATGGTGTTGACTACACAGCAGAAGCCAACAAGCAGATCAAGGAACTAGAAGAACTTGGCTTTGGCAATCTACCAGTATGCGTAGCCAAGACCCAGTATTCCCTATCAGATGACCAGACCAAGCTAGGCAGACCTAGAGGCTTCAAGATAAATGTGAGAGAGGCCAGCATATCAGCAGGTGCGGGCTTTATAGTTGTATTGACAGGGGCCATTATGAAGATGCCAGGCCTACCAAAACAGCCAGCAGCTCTTAGAATAGACGTTGACGACAAGGGAGTAATCTCAGGCTTATTCTAGGTGGATGACTAGCCTTGGCTTGGAGTTAGGAAGCTTAGATACAAATTTTATTTAGTTTTGATAGAATTTGATAAGAAAGACTATATTAAATGTTTAGATTATAATGTAGACAGTGGCTAAGATGTGAGTTTTTCCATCTTAGTCGCTTTTTTTGTCTTTTTTTATTTATATTTTACCTTTTTTATGGTATGATAATAGTATATGACATTATATCTATATTTAGTGTGTGGCACTTTTAATTTAGATATTGGAAGAGTAATTATAGTGGTGATTTTGGATTTAGCCTTTTCATAAAGAGGGTTAGAGAGGTCATTATATTGGAAAATTTAGTTATTGGAGGGAATAATATGAAGTATAATAAGAAGTTATTAGGAATAGTATCTGCATTTGCTATAGCTATACCAATGTCATTGGGGTCAGTATTTGCAAATACTACAGTTAATTTTACTAAGGTAGACTCATCAACGAGTGAAAAAGTTGCAAACGCTGAAATAGCATTCTATGTGTCAGGTAAGAAGGCCTTTACCTTCAAGACAAACGCTGAAGGTAAGGTAGACCCAAGCTCAGTTGCATCTGTTGATTCATTTGACGTAAAAGAGATAGTAGATGCTGATGGTAATCTTAATCTAAAGGATGGAGAATATACATACGCAGAAACAAAGGCACCAGCAGGATATATGCTAAATGCCAAGAGATATGCTGTAAGTGCATCAAACGGAACTACTTCAAATGTAGAACTCAAAAATACCAAGTTCAAAAAAGGAATGGGCCAGATAATAGTTAAGTCAACAGACAAGACTACAGGAGCTGCACTAGGTGGAGCAACTATAGATATCAAGCATGCTGACAAGGTCGTAGCTACTATTAACTTTGATAATGACGGCAACGTAATGGATGCATCATCAATAACTTCTGAAGGTAAAGACCTAGGAATAGAAATAATAGATGGAAGTATATCGATCAAGTCAGGAAACTATGTATTACTAGAAAACAAGCCAAGTGATGGATATGCCCTAAACACTCAGTCTTATAATGTGTCAGTAACAGCAGGCCAGACAGTTACTCAGGATATACCTCAGGAAAAGAAGTCTGCAACTACTCCAACAGAAAAGCAGACAGGACTAAAGCTAAGAATAATAAACACAAATAAGTCAGCCGTATCTGACCAGGAAGTATCAATATATGCAGTAGACAAGGACAAGAAAAATCCAAGACTAGTATTCAAGGGCAAGACAGGGGCTGACGGTTACCTAGACGCAAAGAAGGCAACAGAAGGTATATCACTACTAAAAGACGGTGTAGTATCATTACAGCCAGGTAACTACTACTACAAGCTAACTGGCGGAACAAAGGAAAATGCGTTCACTATAGAACAGGACAAGGTAAACTCTATAGACAAGACAATTAACCTTGCATCAAACAAAAAGAATGGTAAATCATCAAACAATAAAAAGAACAATTCAAACACAAGATCATCTAACCTAGCCAAGACAGGTATGGTAGGTGGACTAGCACCAGTAGTAACAGGTGGAGCTGCCATACTAGCAGGTGGACTAGTCATGACTAGAAGAAAGAAATAAAATATGTAGATTACAAATGCTCCCTGGATTTTCCAGGGGGCTTTTTACATATTACAGGTATGCCATCAAGCTCTTGCAGAGTCCGGTCGCCAACCAGTCTCAGACCACCAGAGACAGTTTCTGAAAATTGTAGCAAAATATACAAGATAATAATAATCTTGGCCATTTATTGGTAAAACCTAATCCCACCACCCCCTATAATAATAAGTGTAAGAGATAGCTACTCATTACAAAACAAAAAATCAACGTTGATAAAGAATATTTTTAGGAGGTACTTATGGTAAAGGTAAAAGAAACAAAGGTAAACTACAGGGCAAGATTAAAAGACGGTCAAGGTAAGGATGGAAAAGACAAGTTCGCATATGTCAACATAGCAAATATCAGAACAGATGCACCTGACCAGGACGTATATGAAGTAGTGAATTCAATACTAGGCCTACAGGAAAAGCCAATAGACACAATCTTCAAGTTGGAAAGCAAAGAACTCGAAAATGAAGAATAAGTGGCAGATTAATTAAAAGGACACGAGTCGAAAAAACAAAGACAAATATGCAAAAAGAGCAATTTGAAAGGAGCAAAAGAATGGAAAAAAGAAAAATGATAGCAATGAGGTTCAAAAAGGAAGATGGTAAGACATTCAACTTATCAGTGAGAAATCCAGGTTCAGGAGTAAATGAAGAATCCATCAAAAAGGTCATGGACATGGTAGTAGAAAAGAATGTATTTAGGATCAAGGGTCAAGGACTGGTCAAGACCATAGACGCCAAGATAGTCGAGACTAGCACAGAGACATACGACCTAGTCCTATAAGAGGCTGATATGGACAGTCAGGCAATAGTAGGAATGATTCAGAATGTTGGTTTTCCAATAGCTATCAGTCTATACCTCTTGATGAGAACGGAAAAAAAGATAGACCTACTATCCAATAGCATATCTGAATTAGCCAAGATACTCGCTGAAAAATAATCCCCTAGATTTATCGATCCTATTAGTTAAAAAAACTAACTAATAGGGTCGTTTTTTTATGGTTCTATAATATATAGCGTTGATGGTAACAAAAATGCTTTCAAAGT
>NZ_JRNB01000006.1 GCF_000758885.1 Peptostreptococcus sp. MV1
GCAATGAATCATTTTTTTATTCAGTTGTACAAATTGATTATACAATCAACCAAGAAATTTTAAATAATGAAAATGTATCGTTTACTTCTAATTATTTTCAATTAGGGGGAGATTCTCTTACAGCAACAAAGGTTGTTTCAAAAATTCAAAAAGAATTATGCGTAGAAGTATCAATTGGCGATATCTTTAAATATCCTATTTTAAGAGATTTTTCAGAGTTTATTAAGAAAATCGAAAAAGATAGACATTTACCATATAAAAGAATTGTACATGATTTTAAAAACATAAATGAGCCATTTCCATTAACGGATGTGCAATTTGCATATTGGATAGGAAGAAACAAAATGTATTCTTTAGGTTCAGTAGCAACACATTGTTACTTCGAATTAGATTGTTTGAATATTGAGCCTAATAAACTTCAAAAGGTAATAAATGATATGATTAAGTATCATTCTATGTTAAGGGCGATAATTTTAAACAATGGAACACAACAGATATTGGGAAAAGTTCCACCATTTATGTTAGATATTAATAACTTATCATGTCTTAATAAGGTTGAACAAGAGGAAGCTTTAAAACTGACTAGAGATATTATGTCTCACGAAATATTAAAGATAGATAAATGGCCTATATTTAATTTCAAACTTAGCATTTTAGATGAAATTAAATCCAGACTCCATATTAGTTTAGATAATATTATTTTAGACGGTTGGAGTATGTTCTATATTCTAGATGAATTGAAATTAAGATATAATGATGAAAATTTTTATAAGGAATTACCAGATGTTTCATTTAGAGATTATGTTTTAGAAATTAGAAAAGTAAAAAACACATCTAAATATCAAGTTGATAAAAAATATTGGCTGGATAGATTGAATGGATTTTTGGAAGCCCCTAAATTTGAAATAGCAAAGTTAGAAAGTGATATAGAAGAACAAACTTTTAATAGAAGAGAAAAAATTATTGATTCTTATGGATTGAATAAATTAAAAGGAATCGCAAGAGAAAATAACATAACATTGACAATTTTATTAATAACATTATTTTCTGAAATAATTAGGAAATATTCATTAAATGATGAATTTGTATTAAATATTACACAGTTTAACAAGGAACAAATTCATCCGGATATAAATAAAATCATAGGAGATTTTACTAACCTAACATTTCTTGAAGTAAAAAATTGTACTAGCGATTCATTGCTAGAAAAATCCAAAATGTTGCAAAAACAATTATTAGAAGATACAAAACACAATTCATATAGTGCTGTAGAATTTGGAAGAGAATTAAGAAATAAACACTCTAACAATAGATATTCTTTAATGCCTATAGTATTTACAAGTGGATTAGGTTTGTCTGAAGGCAGGAAAGATGCTTGGCTAGGAGAACTTGTATATAGTATTTCTCAAACACCACAAGTTTGGCTTGATCATCAAGTTATGGAAATGGACGGCAAATTAAAAATAATTTGGGATTCCATTGATGAAATATTTACGGCACAGTTGCTAGATAGGATGTTTGAGTCTTATGGAAACTTATTGGATACTATAATAAATAATACCAATGCGTTTTCCACTAAAATTAATTATAAGGAAAATAAAGATACTGAAAATAATGTATGTATTAGAGAAGACTTATCAGTTTATCAAAATAATGAACCTGATGAAGATATTCATAAATCAAACAAGAAAACAGAAGATAAATTGAACACTGAGCTACTTTATTCTATATCAGAAATTTGGAAAGAAATTTTAAAAATTGAAGAAATAAAAAAAGAAGATAACTTCTTTAAACTAGGAGGGAATTCTTTAAATATGATACAACTATCTAATACATTAATGGAACGATATGGTTTTCATTTAGAATTAGGGGAATTTATGGAAACTCCATATATTGAAAATTTGGTAATAAAGTTGATGGATTTTTTGAAATGATGTATTTGGAGAGAGGAACATTATGATGAAAGCGATAGTTTGTGGAACAACTTTTGGTCAATCCTATATAAATGCGATAAAAAAAATAAATAATATTGAATTGGTAGGTATATTAGCTTTTGGAAGTAGTCGTTCTAAGAGGTGTGCAGAAGAACATAATGTTCCACTATATGTTGATGTAGATTCTATTCCAGGAAATATAGATATTGCATTTGTTATAATTAAATCTTCTGTATTGGGAGGTAAGGGAACTGAATTGTCAGAGAGTCTCTTAAAAAAAGGAATTCATGTGATACAGGAACATCCAATTCATTATAGGGAGATAGAGAACTGCTTAAAGTTGGCTCATGAATTCAACTCATGTTATATAGTAGGGAATTTATATAATTCATTGGAAACTATTGAAAAATTTATTGAAGCTGCAAAATATTTAAATAAAGAAGATGTTCTTGAACATGTAGATATCATGACATCTTCGCAACTTCTTTATTCTTTGATATGTATTCTGAACGAAGCATTACCTCTTCTTAGAAGTTTTAATATAATTCCAACGTTAACAGAGAAAAGATACCCTTTTAATCGTGTTGTTTTGTCAAATGGGCAATTGGATGTAAACTTACAAATTCATAATGAGGTTTCTGATGTGGATGGGAATAACCATATGCATCTTCTTCATAAAATTACTTTTTTTTATAAAAGTGGAAGATTAGATCTTGAAGATACCTTTGGATCTGTAATATGGAGGGATAGAATGAATATATCTGATAATATTGTGTTAGATTCAAAACAAATTGATGTTAATTATTTAAATAAGCCAATAAAATTTAGCTTGGCAAATTACAGTAACTTGACATATGAAACTATACTTTATGATGTTTTTCCGAATGCCATAAGGAAAGAAATTGAAAAATTTATTGAAAATGTTAAACAAAGAAAAAATAATATTACAAGAACGCAAAAGGAAATAATAGTTTCGAAAAAATGGGGAGAAATAATGAAAGAAATAGGGTTTCCTAAAAATGTTAAATTTGGTGAAGAACATCTTAACCATTTACAAGCTTTAAAAAATTTAGGGATGAAAAAATGAAACTAAAAAATGATAGTACAGACTTAGATTTATTTGATTATGTAAATGAGCTGAGAAAACAGGGAATGTTTTTGTTTGTGGAAGATAAAAAATTAAAATATAGAATCAAAAAAGAATTATACAATGAAGAGGTAATCAACGAAATTAAAGTTAACAAAGAGGATTTACTCAGATATTTATCAAAAGCACAAGAAAACACTTTGGAATTGAGTTCACTTCAGTTGGCATATATGGCTGGACAAGTAGATGGGGAATTTTTAAATAAAGTTAATGCTCATTATTATATTGAATTTGAAAAGCAAAATTTAAATATTGCTAATCTTGAAAAAAACATTAATTTGATGATTAGAAAAAATGATATTTTAAGATTGATTTTATTATCGGATGGTAGAGGGATTATTCTGGAAAAAGTTCCTGAATATAAAGTTTTTAAATATCAATATAATTCTAAAGAGGATAGGTATAAAATGCGAAAGATTTTATCGCATATGAAGTATAATATCGAAACATGGCCTATGTTTAAATTCGTAGTTGGAAAGAAAATTAATGGCGAGAATAAAAATGATGTACTCCACATAAGTTTTGATTGTTCTATATTAGATGCGTGGAGTGCAGGTAATATGATATATAAGCTTTTTGCGTTATACGAAGGA
The DNA here is from genome assembly GCF_000758885.1 of Peptostreptococcus sp. MV1. Taxonomy (GTDB): domain Bacteria; phylum Bacillota; class Clostridia; order Peptostreptococcales; family Peptostreptococcaceae; genus Peptostreptococcus. Next base: position 3,675 of record NZ_JRNB01000006.1, read on the forward strand.
GAAAAAATAAGTTTTTCCGATGTATCTTATAAAGATTATGTAATGAATTTAAGAATATATAAGGAACTTGCATTTAATAAGAGACTTTTAGATGAGGCTGAAAAATATTGGAATAAAATGATAAAAACACTACCAAAAGCACCGAATTTAAGAACAAAAATGCCGATTAATGACTTAGAAGAATACAATTTTAAAAGAAAAGAATATCGTTTTAGTAAAGAACAAACTGACAATTTAATACATTATTCAAAACTAAGAGGTGTAACGTTGTCTGCTATTTTAATCACTATTTATATGAAAGTATTGTCTGACTTAATTGAGACTGACGAATTAACAATAACAACAACATTATTTGGGAAATTACCAGTAGTTAAAAATGCAGATGAATTGTTGGGAGAATTTACAAATATAGGATTAATTAGCTATAAAGATGAATATAAATCTATATTAGAGTCCATCAAAAAAACCCAAAAACAAATATTTAAGTTATTAGAATATAGATGTTTTGATGGGATTAATGTTATAAATAAAGCTAGGCAAGAGAATGGAATAAATAAATTGTTTCCAATAGTAGTTACTTGCATGATTGGAGAGAGTTATAGCAATTGTAAAAATGGATTTCATGAAATATGTTCATTAAGTCAAACACCTCAAGTTTATCTAGATCATCATATAAGAATGATTGATGATAGTATTGTGATTACTTTTGATTATATAGATGAGTTATTATATGAAGAGGATATTATTTGGATGGTAGGTAAGTATATTGATGTTTCAAATGAAATATGCTCTAATTTTTGATAAATCAACTATGGAGGGAATAATATGAAAAGAAAAAAGTTTAATATTGAGTATCAAAAAAGAATTTATAGTGGTAAATATAAAACAATAATCTCACAAGAAAATGTTAAAACGCTCCTGGTTGAACCAGAATTAGAGGAAGATAAATCGGAATTTAAGATAAATTATATTGATAATATTAATACAGACAATGAAGTAAAAAAGAGAAAGTATTTTGTCCAAAAATTTTTATTAGATTTATTAACTGAAATTAATGTTAAAAAAATAAAAATAGACAACAAGAATGAAAATATAATTAAATACTGGTTGAAATATGTGAAAGATTTTAAAGCAGATGAGATGAATGAAGTAAAAATCGCAGAGGATTCTTTATATAGAAAACTACAACTAAAAAAGAATTTATTTGTAGATATACTTGAGAATAATAATAAAAAAGAGCTTTTGCTTTTAGATAATGAAATATCCCCAGCAAAACTAGGCATTAGAAGTGAGTTTACTGAGAGCTTATTAGATAAATTAATTAAAAACATCAATAATGAAAGTAAAGATATTAAAAGGTTAACAATAGGCATTGTTAATGATGTAGATTGCATAATAAAAGATAACTTAGTCAGCAGAATTAAAGATTTAAACAATGTAATTTTATTAAATGATTGCAATGATAAGAAATTTTTGAAAGATAATTACTTAAGTAGATTTGATCACATTATTTCTGTTAATTTTTTACATCAAATTGAAGACGTTGAATCTTTTTTCAAAACCTCAAAACTAATGTTAAAAAGAAACGGAAAAATTCATGTAATTGATTTTGGTAAAATGGATCCAATATCTGTACTTACAGCCATATTTTTTCAAGAAAAAAATCTTGATGTAGAAACTGAAAAACGTACGCAGTTTTTTTATAAAGTTGATTACATTAAGAAAATAGCCAAAAAATATTTTTTTAAAAATACTATGTTTTTGATAGAAAATAATATTGCTTATTATCTCGAATCAGAAAACTATACAGATCATATTGAGTTGATAAATAACTTAGAAAATGAAATTGGGTTAGATTTCGATAAGAAGATTGTTTTGCTGTCATTGGACTCTTTTAATGTGGATGTCTCTGATAAAACAACAATAAAAGAACAATTAAAAAATTATAATGAAAATTTAGAAGAAATCTTAAAAATAATATGGATGCAAAATTTGGATATAGATGATGTAGATAGAAATTCTAATTATTTTAAGCTTGGAGGAAATAGCTTATCTGCAACAAAGCTTCTAGTTGAGATAGAAAGAAGATTAAAATGCAAACTCACATTAAATGAAATTTTTTCAAATCCTGAATTTGAAAAAATGTTAAATTTGATAAATTCAAAACAGTTAGGTATGGAGGTAGTAGAAGGTGAAATATGATAGGAATAATTGGAGCTACTGGAGATATTGGTTCAGAATGTACTAAAATTTTGAATGGTTATGGAATCAAAGATATAAAGTTGGGATATAGAAGAAAAGAAAAAGTTTATAAGAGTAAGAATACTTTTGCATTTATAGATTTGGATGATATAAATACTTGTATTGAGTTTGTTGATGGATGTGACTGTATTATAAACTGTTCAGGGTATTCAGATTCATCAATATTTAATTTAATAGATACAGTTAATAAAAACAAATGTATTCTCATTGACTTAAGTTATTATAATTTCTATGAGAAATCTGTTTTTGAAGGAGGAACAATATATCATGGAGTTGGTTCATCGCCAGGATTAATAGAAGCATTGCCAGTTATTATTTCTAGAGTTTTTGATAAAACCCTTAGTTTTCAAATGTATTACGCCTCTAATGGGGAATTTACTTATAATGCAGCCAAAGAATACTTGAGATATTTAAGTGAAGATGGTTTTTATGCAAGATCAATCTTAAATTCAGGAAAGATAGAACCCTATTTGGCAGGAGATAAAACAATAACATTGCCAATAAGCAGCGAAAGATGGGTGCCATTTCCGTATATTGATAAAAGAACTCTTAAAGTTTGTAGGCAAATAGGTGTGGAAAATGCCATATTCTATATGTGCATAAAGAACGGATATGTTTGCAATTTTTTAAAGAATATTCGTTCTGATAACATTGAAAATATAAATGTAATGGCACAAAAATTAGTGGATTTATCCAATTTGGATAATATTGAAAAAAAAGAATTTGGCGGATTTATCTTAGAGGCAACAGGAATAAAAAATAAAAATACTATAGATGCTAATATGATTTTAAAAAGCATTTCACCAACTAGATTAACGGCTCTAACAGTAGCAGCTGTTTCTATTTTAGCTCTAGAACATGGTAATAAAACTGAAATCAAAGATATGAGTGAGTTTCCTTTATTAAATAGTTTACTTGATAAGATGATGGAAATGGATACAACATTTTATTACAAATTGATGAAAGGAACAAATTTGAAATTGAATAATATCTTTGAAGGAGAAATATAAAATGAAAAAAAGATTGAAAGCCATAGTTTGTGGCACGAATTTTGGAGAATTTTATTTAAAAGCATTAAAGAGTGCCGAATCAGATTTTCAAATTGCAGGTATTATCGGAAGAGGAAGTGAAAGGTCAAAGACACTTTCAAAGAAATATAATGTACCACTGTATTTTAATGTTGAAGAATTGCCATCAGATATAGATTTAGCTTGCGTTATTGTTAGAAGTGAGGGAACAGGTGGGGATGGAACAGAATTGTGCATAGATTTACTAAATAAAGGAATAAACGTAATTCAAGAGCAACCTGTTTATCAAGAACATTTATATAAATGTTATAAGCTAGCAAGAGAGAAAAACCTTATTTACTTGACTGCAAATCTATATTCAAATTTATCAAATATGCAGAGCTTTGCAGTGTATGCAAAAAAATTAAATATATATTCTAAGTTAGAATATATAAGCGTTTCTTTTTCTACACAATTATCATATGTAGCTTTGGATTTATTAGCTATTTCTGGAATTTTAGGTGATTTGGAGTTGGATAATAATATAATAAAGGGATTAGGCCCATTTGATATATTATATGGAAATATAGGGAAATTACCTATTTTAATAGAATTCAATAATCAATTAAATCCCAAAACACCTGATTACAATATGCAATTAATGTATAGTTTTAAACTTTATTATGAAGATGGAGTATTATCGCTAAATGATGCGTATGGAGATGTTGCTTGGCGTCCAAGAACATATTTAAAAGGAGCTAAAGACGATTTAAATATAGGTAAAGAGTCAATCTACAAGGTTTTGAATTCTTTAAAAGAAACGAGTACTTCAAAATTTTTTCAAACATACTGGATTGATTCAATAACAGCAGAATTGATTAAAATGAAGAAATATATGAATTCAGGCAAACTTGATATTCGTCGAGTAAACAGGGAACTATCAACATCTAAAAAATGGGAAATTTTGCAGAAAAAAGCGGGATATGCAAAGTTTATGGAGACTAGTAAAGAGAAGCTGCTTTTGCTGAGTGATATAAAAATTTTTGATGAATAATTTAATAAGGAGGTAAATAATGGAGAACGGTTATAAAGAAATAATTGAAAAATATTCTAAGCAAGGTATTGAGTTGTATGTTGATGGTGAAAAGTTAAAATATAAATCCATAAATGGTCAGTTAGATGAAGATATTTTAATGGAATTAAAATTAAATAAAGATGGACTTAAAGAATACATTAAAAAACTTGAGAATAAATATGATGTTAAAGATGATTATGCACCATTTCCATTATCTCCAGTTCAGAAATCATATCTTTATGGAAGAGATGACTTACATTCATATGGAAATGTATCTTGTCACATTTATCAAGAATTTTTATATGATAATTTAGACGTTTCAAAAGTACAAGATACATGGAATTACTTGATAAATAAACATGAAATGCTGAGGGCAGTTATATTTAAAGAAGGTTATCAAAAAATACTACAAAAAGTTCCAGAATATGAGGTTGTTACAGGAGATAGGATATCTATTAGAGAACAGTTAGAGGATAAAGTTTATCAATTAGAAAAATGGCCAATGTTTGATATTGGAGTATCAAATTATGGAGAAAAATCAATTTTACACTTTTCGATGGATTTTATGATATGTGATTGGTCAAGTATATGGCAACTTCTATTAGAGTTTGAGATGAAGTATTTTAAAGGAATAGAGAATGATAGACAATCTAAGATATCATTTAGGAATTATATAATAAGTGAAGAAAAGACAAAAGAAAACTCGGAATACAAGAAGGCGAAAGCATATTGGAGTCAAAAGACTAGAAAATTAAAGACATCTCCAGTAATACCTTTAAAAACGCTAAAAGAAACGGATGTTTGTAAGTTTAAAAGATTGTCTTTAACATTAGATAAGGATATGTGGGATAAATTTAAAATTTTAGCTCAAAACCATGCTTTAACACCGACAGCGTCAGTATTGACTGTATATAGTGAAGTACTAAAAAAATGGAGTACAGAAAAAGAATTTCTTATAAATTTAACTTTATTTAACAAGAAAAATTTAGGGGAAAATATAGAATATTTAGTAGGAGATTTTACAAATACATCGGTAATTTCGATAAAAAACATAAAAGAATCTTTTTCAGAGTTAGCAAGAGAAGTTAATAAAGAATTATTCAGCTCAATAGATAATAGTGCATATCCTGGAGTTAATATATTAAGAGATATTGCTAAACTGCATAACTCCAAAGAATTTTTAGCACCGTATGTATTTACAAGTGCAATAGGGTTAATTAAAAAGAGGTTGATAGGAAGATATGTGTATGGAATATCTCAAACACCGCAAGTATTTATTGATTGTCAAGCTATGGATACTGAATTAGGTTTACAGATTAATTGGGATGTTCGTGAAGGAATATTTGAAGATGATATGTTGGAGGATATGTTTAGTGAGTTTAAGAAGATTTTAATAAATTTATCGAACAATAAAGAATTTTGGGAGAAACGTCTTGAAATTAATCTACCTAAGTGGCAACGTGAAATTAGAGAAAAAGTTAATGCTACAAATAAAAAAATTAATAATAAGACATTATTAGAAGATTTTATAGAAAAAGTAAAATCTTATCCAGATAAGGCGGCTGTTATAGACTCTAGAGGTTCAATTTCTTATAAAGAATTATATAATAAGTCTGTATCTATAGCTTTAGCATTGAAAGAAAAAAATGTAAAAAAAGGTGAGCATATAATTGTAAAACTACCACATAATAAAAGTCAAGTTTATACTATTCTTGGAATACTTATGGTAGGAGCTATATATGTTCCGGTAGATTTTAATATAGAAGAAAAAAGATTAGAGAATATTTTAAAACAATGTAATTGTAAAGTTATTTTGACAAATGTCAGTTGTTATGATAGTAGACAAAGAAATTTTGTGAACATTGATGATGTAAATTATAGGTTAGATTTGATAAATATGTTTAATATAGAACATATCGATTCGACTGATGCAGCTTATATCATGTTTACGTCAGAGACTACTGAAAATCCAAAAGGTGCTGTAATAAATCATGGCGCAGTATTTAATACTATATATGATATAAATCAAAAATTTGAAATATCTGAGAGAGATTGCATATTAAGAATATCAAAATTAGATTTTGACTTATCTGTTTATGATATTTTTGGAATGCTATCAGTTGGAGGAACTATTGTATATCCTGATGAAAGTGAGTATTTAAATCCTGCTCATTGGGATAAATTGATTGAAGAAAATTCTGTGTCTATATTAAATATGGTACCAGAATTAATGAAACCATATTTAAATTATTTAGAAAATTTATCAAAAAAACAAAATTTTATTAAACTAATATTGCTATCAAGAGATTGGATTCCTTTAAATATGCCTAATGCGGTGCAAAAAACTTTTGTAGAATCTAAAATAATAGTATTGGGAGGTGCTACAGAAGCCTCTATATGGTCTAACTATCATGAATATAAAGGTATTAAAAAGGGATGGAAAAGCATTCCGTATGGGAAACCGCTCACTAATCAACAAATTTATGTATTAGATAAAAATTTTGAAGATTGTCCAGTTTATTGCGAAGGTAATTTATATATAGCTGGTAGAGGCTTGGCGGAAGGGTATTTAGGAGATAAAAAATTAACAGAAGAAAAGTTCTTTATTCATCCTCTAAAGCAGATCAGACTTTATTCTACTGGAGATTTGGGTCGCTATTTATCAAGTGGAGAAATAGAATTTTTAGGTACGGAAGATACTCAGGTAAAAATAAGAGGCAATAGAATAGACCTTGAGGAGATAAAAAATGCTTTAATTAAGCAAAAAGTAATTTCAAATGCTATTGTAATGGTAAATGAAAATAAAAAAGAATTTCCTATTGAATCAGTAGTAACAATTGCTAGAGAAGACAGAGATGATAAATTAGATTCGCATTATGAAACTTTATTTAATAATAATGAGGGTATAGATATTAAAAATAAGGAATACTTATTTAGTAACAAATATAGGGAATTATGCGATATAAGAGATAAAATATGTTTAAATGCTATACTAAATGCAATGATAGATACAGACATATTAAAAAAAGAACCAAATTCTGACTTATATAAAAGAAAAAGGAAATTAAATGATAATAAATATAATTGGATAATTGACAGATGGTTATATCAATTGATAGAAAAAAATATAATATATGCTGAAAATGGAGATTATAAAATTCAGTCTATTTTGACATATGATGATATTGCTAATTTATGGACAAAAGTTTTTTTAAAATGGGATGTTAAAAATGATAATAGTTTGAAGTACTTAAAGTATGTCAAAGACAGCACGGATAATTTAGTAGAAATTTTAAATGGGAAGATTGATCCAGTAAATATATTATATCCTGAGGGTTCTGATATTTACACTGATGCAATGTATAATACAAGTATAAATTCTATTGTTATTAATAATTTTTACTGTAATTTTATTAATGAGTATATTAAAAATAATAATCATAGGAAAATAAGAATTTTAGAAATAGGTGCCGGAACTGGGGCAACATCTGAAAAAATAATAGATTTATTAAATGGTGTAGATTATGAATATCATTTTACAGATGGAAAGAAATATTTTTTATCTAAAGCTAAAAAGAAGTTTGAAGATAATAAAAATGTTAAGATCTATCAATTGGACATTAATGAAGATCCTATAAAAATTGGAATAGAATACAATTATTTTGATATAATAATTGGCGCTTATGTTTTAGAAAATGCTAAAGATGTTGTAAGTAGTTTAAATTATATAAGAAATATATGTGCGCCTAAGGGATACTTACTATTTTCTGAGCCTATACGTAATGAACCGTGGATAATTGCATCTCAAGTATTTATGATGGAAAAACCATTAGATTCATTAAGGAAAAACAAATTTTTCTTATCAATAGAAGAATGGAAAAATATATTATATGAAAACAATGAAAAAATCTTTACTTTACCAAGAGAAGAATCTGTTATAGAGAAATTAGGAATGGTTTTGTTTATAAAACAGTTTAAAAGTGATTATTCTTTTATCAATAGAGAGAAAATATATAATAATCTTAAGATATGTTTACCTATTGATTTGATGCCTGACAAAATAACTTTTTTAGAAAAATTCAAATTGACTTCAAATGGTATAGTTGACATAAAGAAAAATTTTTCATATGAAACGGATTATTTGAGATGTGCAGAAAATGAATCTATTAATTTTGATTCAAAAAAAACATCTATACCAAAAGAAGTATTGAATATTTGTGCTAAATTTTTAGATGAAGAAGAATTAAATTTAAATAAGAATTTATATGAATGTGGAGCTGATTCATTGATTTTAGCTCAAATAGCAGCTGAAATTATAAAAAGCATTGAATCAAGTAGCACATTTGAATCTATACTTAGAGAATTAATAGATGAACCAACTTTTTATAGGATTTCTGAGTTATTGAAAGGCGGAAACGGTACAGAGCATAATATTTCTAATGATGAATTTATATACTCAAAAAAATATAGTGCAGCCATCGAGGATAAAAGATTAAGAGTTATATTACATGGAGCTTTTGGAAATCTTGAAAATTTAAAAAATTTAGCAATGGAATTATGTTCTCAAAATAAAGGAGATATATTATTGATGGGTGTATCAGATATAGGTAAGTATCTAGATATAAATTCAGATGAATTAGTTGAAAAATTGGCAAATGAGTATTATAAAGAAATACAAAAATTTTCTCCAACAAATGTTCAAATAATAGGATATAGCTTTAGCGGGGTAGTTGCAATAGAAGTTTCTAGGAGATTATTAGAAGCAGGAATTTTAGTAGATAATTTAGCAGTTATAGAAGGTGGAAGCTTGTTAAATTATAATTATGATGAATTATTATTGGAATTTAATTTCTTACAAGCATTTAATATTGAAATTTCAGATATAGGATTTAAAGAAACAAATATATTAGATATAGCATTTTCTAATATGGATAATAATTATGAGAATGCAATGACGGTTAATAATATATTGAGTAAAATGCGATTCGAAGAAGATATACTTTATGTAAAAAAATTAAATTCTTTATCTCAACAAAAAAGATTTGAATTATATTATAATTTAGTAAAAAATAAGGGAAATTCAATTACAAAAAAATCTTTTTTAGATATGTATAAAATTTTCATAAAGTCATTTAATGCTCAAAAATTTATGCCTGAAATATATTTTGGGGATATAGATTACTATATAGCAAAAGATAATGTTGGGGCATATAAGCACTTTAATATCCTAGCTGAAAATTGGAAGAATATAATTATTGGCGATATTAGAAAATTTTATATACCAGGCAATCATTATAGTTCAGTACAAGGAAAGTCAAACTCAAAAGTTTTAGCAAATATGTTAAATGAAAATATGTCGAGCGAAATATAGAGAATAAAGTATATATTATAATAAATATTTAAAAAAGAAAGTATATCGTTTTGTGGGGGGTGAAAAAATGATAGAAACAATTATTTGTGGAAAAGTATCAGGAAATTTTATTGTAGAATCTTTATTTAAATTAAAAGATATAATTGAAATATCAGGAATTTTTGAAGTTAATTCTAAGACAACAATTAGAGATGCATATTTTAATAATTTGCCACTTTTTACAAATATAAAAAATATCCCTAATAATACTAAACTTGCATATGTTCCATTTAATTCTGAAATTAATAGAGATGTAGATATTGTTCGCTATCTATTAAATAGAGGAATAAACGTAATTGAAGAAATTCCTAAAAGTAAAAAAGATACAATAAAATATTTAAAGGAAATAAAAAGTAAAAACTGTTACTATCTTATTAGAAATTTATATGAAGAAACAGAAATTTCAAAAATGTTTATAAGAAAAGCGAAACAAATAATGCAAGAACAAAAAATAATATATATTGATTCGTTTATATCTAAAGATATGTTATTTTCTATTTTTAAAATTATTAAGTCAAGCCTTAATGAGAATTTTTGTTTTGATATAAAAACATTTAGTCATGATGAATTTATTACTATTAGTGGGAAAATATCGGAAATAACATTTTGCTTTAAAGTATATGATCCTATAAATATTAATAACAGATGCAAATACTATGAAAATAAATTGGAGTTTGTATTTGAAGATGGTAGTTTGATTTTAGAAATTTTTAAAAATATAATTATCTGGAAAAATAGAAGAAATTTATTTTTTGATAAAGATAACATAAATATAAATTTATACAATGCAGAACAACTACTAAATTTAAAAACATCTTTTACAGTCGAAAATAAAACAGATTTAAATGATGAATTATTACTTTTGGTAAAAAAACAGATCACTTTTTTAAATAATATGAAGAATGATGGAAGAAAATATTTGCCAAAGGTACACGAGATTATTAAAGATGTTCAATTATTTGATGAATTTGAATATTTAGTAAGAAAGTTTGATTTAAAAGATGACCTTACAATAAAACAAAACTCATGTTTATCCTCAAATTTAGAAAAAAATGAGTGGTTGTATGAAACACCTAATTTAATGAATATTCATTCTATACAAGATGTTGAAAGAAGGTACTCATTTATAGATCATGTTCATGTAAATAAATTTTTAGAATCGATAAATATGTATATATATTTGTCCATGATATTGTTTTTTCAAAATAATGGTGTTTTTATTGATTGTAATCGCAAATATAATATAAATGAGATTATTGAAAAAAACTTTAATAGTAGAAATAAAAATATTATATTAAGATGGTTAAATATATTATTCGAAAATGAATTTATACATCTAGAAAATAATAATTGTTATTTGCGTAAAGTCGTGAATAAAAATAATATTGATAGATATTATGAAGATGCAAAGAACTTATGGGATTGGAAATTAGGAGATCCGTTGTCTATAGATTATATAAATCAAAATATAAAATATTTACAAGAATTATTTGATGGAAAGAAAAAATGTAATTCTATATTATTTCCTGAGGGAGACCTGAAATATGCAAAGGCATTATATAAGAACAACATGGTATATAGATATATTAATGACTTAGTAGCAATAACTATATCTGATTATGTAAAAAAATATTCTAGTGGAATTAATAAGATAAAAATTTTAGAAATAGGAGCTGGAATAGGAGCTACTACAGATAGTGTATTAAAAAGATTAATAGATGAAAATTTGATTGATGAAGTATTATATAAATATACAGATATATCGAATTTTTTTATCCAGTGTGCAAAAAGCAAATATGAAAATGTAGTTAGTAACATTGAATATGAAAAGATTGATATAGATAAAGATTTGGAAAAGTTAGGAAAGGAAACTTTTGATATAGTGATAGCTGTAGGTGTATTAAATAATTCTGGAAAATTAAATACAGTATTGAGAGAGATATATAATACTGTAAAAAAAGATAGTCTTATATTAATTGCAGAACCAGTTAAGGAACCTCCTGAAATGCTTGTTTCACAAGTTTTTATGATGACAAAACCAACAGATATTAGGCTAGAGAAAAATAGAACATTTTTAAATAGATTAGAATGGCTTGATTTATTAAAGGATACATTTGATAAAAAACAAATTCTTACTTATCCTAAAAATACACACGCCTTGTATGAATTTGGGCAACAATTATTTGTTGTTAAAATATAAAAAAAGGAGATAAATAAGTAGTCATGAAAGAAACAATTATTTTAGTATGTGGAGCTTTTCATTATGAATGGTGCTGGAATGAACATTTTATACCATACTTTAAGGAAAAAGGATACAATTTACATGTGCATGCATTATCAAAAGAAGCTAAAAATTTAAAAGATTCTATGAAAATATTAAGGGAAAATATTAAAAAAATTGATACAGAGTTTATTTTTATAACACATTCTATGGGTAATTTGTTTATAAATGAATTTTTAAAAACTTATAAAGATTGTGTGCCGAAATCAATGGTTTTTTTAATGCCATTTCCAATTGAAAACAGGATTAAAAATTTATTCTTTACTAATAAGAATTATATTAAGTTGACAAGGGAAGAATTCTTTTTTTCTGGAAGAGTTAATAACGCTAAAAAGTATATTGATAAAATGAATAAGGAACCTCTAAGCATAAGAATGTTGCCTGTTATTTATTCCTCAATTAAAAAAATAGAATTTAATGTTCCAATATTAACCATATATTCTAAAAATGACAATTGTTTACTCGGAGAATCAGTAATAGAATCAGCTAAGTTGTATAAATCAAAAATTGTTGTTTTAGACGATGTGTGTCATGATTGTATGCTTGATCCAGAATGGAAACTAGTAGCGGACCTAACAAGAGAATTTATAGATAATTAAATAATATGTTATCATAAAAAAATGTAATTGATAGTGATTGTTGACTTTATTAGCTTCTTTATGCTAAAATATAGTAAACGGTGTTATCTTAATTTGGGAGGTGAAACTTACTGAGAGACAAAGATGTTACAATAGAGAAAATATTAAAAAGTGCAAAAAGCGAGTTTACAGAGCATGGATTCGAAGAGGCTTCTATTCGCACTATTGCTAAAAATGCAGGAATTACGCCTGGTGCAATATATAAGCATTTTAAATCTAAAGAAGATATTTTTAAAGTACTTGTAAGTCCTATACTTAATCACTTATACAGAAGAAGTAAAGAATTGACAAATCAAGCGATTGAAGAAATTAAAGTAAATGGTTTACAAGCTTTTGGAGAAAAATCTGATGATAGTAATAGGGAATTATTGGAATTTATTTACCAAAACGATCCTATAGTTAATCTTCTGTTTAACTGTTCTCATGGTACGGAATTTGAATCAATTCGTCATGATTTAGTGAATCTTGAAGTGCAGGGCGCTAAGAAATTAATTGAGATTCTTAAAGAAAAAAAGATTGAAGTAAATGATTTGAATGATGATGAACTTCATGTTCTTTATACAATGGCATGTACGCCTTTATTTGAGGTAATCACACATAGGTATCCATATAATGAAGCCTTAAATTTTATCGATATGATGGAGGCAGCAATGAATTTTGGTTGGAGGAGGATTATTAAATGAAAACATAATATAAAATTAAAAAATAATAAATTTTGAAATCGGGTTAATCCCGATTTTCTGCGTTTTATGGAAAGTAAACAAAAATAAAAAAAATTTACCAGTAAAGATTATTTTGAATCAATCATATTGTAACTGGTAAATAAATATAAAAATTTAAATGGAGGTATTCAAATGAATGAATCAAAATTAAAAACAAAAGATTTAGTTAACATCGGCATTTTTTCAGTGATTTATATGGCGTTATCCATGGCGGTAATGTTTATTCCTGTGTTTTCTCCGATACTTTGGTTATTATGGCCAGCAATGACAGGCATAATATGTAATTTTATTTACATGTTGTTGGTCTCTAAGGTGCCAAAACCAGGAACGGCTTTACTTTTGATAGCAATTACAGGGATTATATATTTTGCTATAGGAGAATGCACTTTTACAATTGTCATAACTTGCGTTATTGCAGGGGTTTTAGCAGAAATTACTAGAAAAATTTTGGGATATAAAAGTCAAAAAAGCGTAATAGTATCTTCAGGATTGATTTGCATTGGGTTGATTGGCTCACCATTGCCTATGTGGTTGTTCCAAGAATCTTATATGAAATCTATTATTAAAATGGGAATGAGTCCAGAATATGTAAATAAATTACAAACTTTAATTTCAATTCCAACACTTATCGGGATGATCATTACTGCATTTATTGGAGGAGTCATTGGTGCATATATAGGTAAAGCAATGTTCAAAAAACGTTTTGAAAAAGCTGGAATTATGTAAATGGAGGGTATTACAAGAGGCATTATAAAGCTAAATCCACTAACTGAAATCATTTTTTTGATTTCAGTTAGTATTATTAGCTTTGCAAATAATAGCTTAAAATTAGATGTTTTTATTCTTTTAATGGCTGCTATTATAGCCTTATTTATGGGACTTGTTAAAATATCTTTAAAGGCATTATCTATGTTTGTATTATTACAGGGATTGAAATATTTTGTTTTGCCGTTTCTACCAGATGTCATATCAGCACATTTTGGATTATTGGTGATTCATGCTCCTAAGTTAATACCGATTTTTTTAGTTGGTCAAATTCTTATAAAAACTAATCCTATACGAAATATTATGTATGCCTTAAAAATGATGCATTTTCCAAAAAGCCTAATTATTTCTCTAGCAATAGCTATCAGATATTTTCCATCTTTAAGAGAAGAAAAAATATTAATCTCAGACGCAATAAAAATAAGAGGCGTGACTGGATTTAAAAAGATACAATTAGGACTAATATCTTTAATAGTTACAGCTTCTAATACCGCAGATGAATTAGCTCAAGCTATTACAGTAAGAGGGATAGAAAATCCTGCAAGAAAGACTTTTATGGATGATGCAGGATTTAACATTTGGGATCTAATAATTATTCTATTATGTATTCTGATGTTCTTTAATGTAAAGTTCAAGTTATTTTTATAAGAGGTACGAAACATGATTAATATAAATGAGGCTTCATATTCCTATAAGAGAAGCTTAGAAGATCAGTTAAAGAAAATTTCAATAAAGATTAATCAAGGAGAAGTTATCTTATTATGCGGAAAATCTGGTTCTGGGAAAACAACTATAACAAAATTAATCAATGGATTGATTCCTCATTTTTTAGAGGGAAATTTATTAGGAAATATTTTTATAAATGGGATAAACACAAAACAAATGAAGATATATGAAATTTCTGAAAAAGTGGGAACAATTTTTCAAAACCCCAAAACACAGTTTTTTAATTTAGATTCAGATAGTGAACTAACATTTGGATTAGAAAATTTAGGTGAAAACCCTGATAAAATAAAAAGACAAGTTTTTAAAGTAGTACGTGATTTAGGAATTGAAAGATTAAAAAACAGAAATGTTTTTATGATGTCAGGTGGAGAAAAGCAATTACTTGCTATTGCATCTATTTATGCTACCAATCCAGATGTATATGTGTTTGATGAACCTTCTGCAAATATTGATGAGTATGGCATTGAAAGAATAAGAGAGATGCTTATAAATCTTAAAGCTCAGGGCAAGACAATTATTATTTCTGAACATAGACTTTATTATTTAATGGATTTAATTGATAGAGCTATTTATTTACAAGACGGAAAAATAAAATATGTTTTTTCAAATGTGGAATTTTCTTCGATTAGTAACGAATCACGAAAGAAACTAGGGCTTAGAACTTTTATAAGAAAGAAAAATGATGATTTTGCAAATCCTGTCACATTTTGTGAATCTGATGACTTTGTAGTTTCAAATTTAGAATATGAAAATAAGAAACAAAAAATTTTAGATAAGATAAATATTTCCGGAAACAAGGGAGATATTATTGCAATCACAGGTAAAAATGGTCAAGGAAAAACAACATTAATGAGAATTTTATGTGGACTGTTGAAAGAAAACGAAGGGAAAATAAGCTATAAAGGAAGTCCCATAAAATATAAAAAACGAAGAAAACTTTGTTATATGGTTATGCAAGATGTAATTCATCAGTTTTTTTCTGAATCTGTAAGAGATGAATTTAGTTTATTTGATTCTAAAATAGATGAAAAGCAAATAGATAATATTCTAGAAAAATTAGATCTTAAAAAATTAGATAATCGTCATCCTATGTGCTTATCAGGAGGTCAAATGCAGAGACTTTCTGTAGCATTGGGGATGTTAATGGATAGAGAAATTATTATTTTGGACGAACCAACGAGTGGACTTGATTATACAAATATGCTCGAAATAAGCAAAGTCATTAAAGAATTTTCAAATAATAAAATTATATTTATTGTTACGCATGATAATGAATTGATTGATAGTACATGTAATAAATTATTGGAGATTTGCGATGGCAGAATAAAAAGATTTTATGAAAGAAGGTAAAAGATGGATATCTTAAAGGGACATAAAAGCAAGATTTTCGCAGCTGTATTCATTGCGATAATAGGAGTAGGATTTGGTGTAATACCTTATTTTTCTGTAGCAGCCATTATTAATAACTTGGTTGCAAAAAATACAAATTTAAATAATTATTATCCATATATTTTTGCTGTATTTTTGGGATTTTTAGCAAGTATATTATTTCATGAAATATCTACTATTATTTCTCATAATCTTGCCTACAGGATTATTGAAGATAAAAGAAAGTTATTAGCTGACAAATTAAGTAAAATTTCTATGGGAGAAGTTGAAAGAAAAAGCAGCGGACAGTGGTCTCAATTTATGGTGGAAACACTTGATAAAATGGAAAAACCGATTGCTCATGTGATTCCTGAAGTTATTGCTAATATATTCATTCCTATAGTATTGGTCATAACAATTTTTATAATGGACTGGAGAATAGGAATTGCGAATTTACTTACAATTCCATTGGGATTATTGTTTTCAATGTTAATGATGCGAGGTTATGAAGAAAAATCTAAAAGATACCAAGAAGCAGCTAAAGCTATGAATACGACAATGGTTGAATATGTAAATGGTATTAAAGTTATAAAAGCATTTAATAAATCAGCATCATCATTTGGGAAATTTAGAAAGACTGTTGAAGAAAATAAGAACGCAATGCTTGATTGGTACTTGAGTGTTTGTTTTTCAATGACAGCAACTATGGAAACTATCCCGTCAACTATGGTCTTTGTTTTACCAGCTTCCTTGTATTTCTTTATGAAGGGTAGTGTTGAAGTAGGGACTCTTATCATGTGTATATTGCTATCATATGCTTCATATAAACCATTAATAAAAGCTATGAGTCATATGGAAACAATAGCAAATATAAAAGTTGTATTTGAAGAAATAAAAAAAATAATGGAAATTCCTAACTTAAAAAGAGGAGAAGAAGTAAGAGATATAAAATCTTATGATGTAGAGTTTAAAGATGTTACATTTGCATATGAAGAGTCAAAGAATGTATTAAATAATATTTCGTTTAAAGCAAATGAAAATGAGTTAACTGCAATCGTTGGAAATTCAGGTAGTGGAAAGTCTACTATTACAAAACTAATCGCAGGATTTTGGAATGTTTCTAATGGAGAAATTTTGATTGGAAAAACAAATTTGAACGAATTGCCTTTAAAACAGAATATGGAGCTTGTTAGCTATGTGTCGCAAGAAAACTTTCTTTTTAATAAAACAATATTAGAAAATTTAAAGATGGCGAAGGAAGATGCGAGTATGGATGAAATTAAAGAGGCTTGTGAAAAAGCGAGTTGCTATAATTTTATAAAGGGCCTACCAAATGGATATCAAACTATTGTAGGGAAGGGAGGAGCAAATCTTTCTGGAGGAGAAAAGCAAAGAATTGCAATAGCTAGGTGTTTTTTAAAGAATAGTCCTATTGTACTACTTGATGAAGCAACAGCATATTCTGATCCTGACAATGAATCAGTTATTCAACAGTCTATTGATAAGTTAATTAAAGATAAAACAGTGATTATGGTAGCTCACAGGTTATCTACAATTGTAAATGCAAATAAAATAATTGTGGTGGATAATGGAGAAGTAATTGAAGAAGGCACTCATAAACAATTACTCGAGTTAAATGGGAGATACAAAAAAATGTGGGATGTATATACAGAATCTAAAGAAATCGAGGTGATATAAAGTGAGAGAATTGATAAAAACTTTATATGAGGTGTCAGGGTCATATTCAAATAAAATAACAAAAATGCTCATTTTTGATGTATTTAAGGGAGTATTTGAAGGAGTTTCTTTAGGTGCAATTCTATTATGTTTGACCAAAATTTGTGAAAATATATTTACGAACCAAAGCATTTTAATGAGAGATGTGTATATTGTTTTTATTTTTGCAGCTATAAGTTTGGTGGGGAAAATTATATTTGGATATCTGGCTGATAAAAACAAATATATTGCTTCGTACAATTTAGGAGCAGAAAATAGATTATATATTGGTGATCGTTTAAAAAATGTAAACATGGGATATTTCAGCACAAATTCTTTAGGGAATATAGCAGGAGCATTGTCAACTGTTATAGGTGAACTTGAAACAATAGGAGTTTTTATTATTGAGCAAATGCTTGTAGGTACAATACAGACACTAATTATGGTTATTTTCATACTACCTTATGATTTTGCAACAGCTATAATTATATTGTTGACTTTGATTGTTGGAACCTTAGTAAACTTATTCACACAAAAAAGCACAGATCAACTAACAGAGAGATTGTTAGGACTTAAATTGGATTTAAGTGAAAAAATGCTTGAGTATGTAAATGGGATAGGAATAACTAAAGCATTTGGAAAAGATAAAAATACAGTTAAGGAACTAAACGAAAGTATTACAAAAAGTCGCAAAGGTTTCCTTGCTGTAGAAAAAATTTTAGTTCCAACACAGTTTTTATTCTTGTTAGTATTTAAACTTGGTATTTGTGTGATAATTTTTAGTTCTATAATAAGATATTTATCAGGGGATATTGAAGTTACTAAAGCTATTATATTAATTGTTATGAGTTTTGTTGTTTTTTCTGGATTTGAATTAGCAGGAAGTATGCAGAGTATTAAGGGTGTTGCTGTACGAAATCTTAATACTGTTATAAATTTAAGAAATTTACCTGTAATTGAAGAAGGTGAAATGACAGAAGTAGATAAAGCAGAAATATCAATGAACAATATTTCATTTTCTTATGGAAAAGAAAATCTTTTCAATAATCTAAGTATGCTTGTTCCAGATGGAAAAACAACTGCTCTTGTTGGATTTTCAGGAAGTGGTAAAACAACACTTTGCAATTTAATGGCGAGGTTTTGGGATGTAAATTCTGGCGAAGTAAAAGTTGGAAATCTAAATATTAAACAGTACAAGTATGATGAATTGCTTTCAAATTTTAGCTTTGTTTTTCAAGACGTGTATCTTTTTGATGATACCATAAAAAACAATATTAAGTTTGGTAATCCAAATGCAACAGATGAAGAAATGATAGATATTGCCAAAAAAGCTCAGTGCCATGATTTTATTATGAAATTGCCACAAGCTTATGATACTGTTTTGCAAGAAGGGGGTTCAAACCTATCGGGAGGTGAACGCCAGAGAATATCTATTGCGAGAGCTATGTTAAAGCCAAGTAAATTTATAATTCTTGATGAGGCAACTTCAAGCGTAGATCCAGAAAATGAAAAAGAATTATTGATTGCTTTGAAAAACTTATTAAAAGGCAAAACCGTTATTGTAATTGCACACAAGCTTTCTACTGTAAAAAATGCAGATCAGATAGTTGTTTTAAAAGACGGTGTTATAAAACAAGTAGGAACACATAGTGAACTTGCATCTAAACATGGAATATATAAGGATTTTATTGAAATCAGAAAACAATCTGAAAAGTGGAAGATTTAAATTTGAGTAATAGATCAATTTTAATTTTTGACGAGCCTACAAGTGGTTTGGATTTTAGGAATATGAAAGAAGTTTCTAATGAAATGATGAGGCTTAAAGAGGACGGAGAAACTATTTTTATTATCACACATGATCCGGAATTAGTAGAATGTTGTTGTGATTATTTTATGTTTATGGATAATGGAAAAGTCAAATGGCATGGTATTAAAGATGAAAAGAATATGGAAAAAATTAGGGAATTCTTCAATCAAACTTAAAATTTGCTTAAAAAATATGGACGAAAAAAGGAGGTAATTTTATGAAACAAGATATGAAAGAACAATTATTAACAAAAAGACCCATAGATTTACTTTTTCAATTATCTGTCCCTGCTGTAATAGGAATGATAGTAATAGGTCTTTATCCACTAATGGATGGAATTTTTGCAGGAAATATTATAGGACAAACTGCAATGACAGCTTGTGGTGTAGCTATGCCACTTACCTTTTTTAATAGTGGAGTATCTACACTCATAGGTGTAGGTTCAGCATCAGTTTTATCAAGAGCTATAGGAAAGGGTGACCAAAAAACAGTTGATAAAATTATGGGAAATTTAATCTTTTGGGTTATTCTATTCTCATTAATTATTACAATAGGCGGAATTTTACTTGCACCACATTTTTTAGATATGGTTGGAGCAAGTGGAGAAATTAAAGAATATGGTATCAGATATTTACGAGTAATTTTCATTGGTTCTCTATTTGTAAACTTTACTCAATCAGCAAACATGGTTATGCGTGGAGAAGGATTAATGAAAAAAGCAATGCTCATTATGGGGCTAGGGGCTTTTTTAAACATAATTCTTGATCCCATTCTAATGAAATTAATGGGAAAATACGCAATAGAAGGGGCTGCACTTGCAACTATTACAGCACAATTTGTTCAAGCGATAATAACACTCCATTACTTCAAATATAAAAGTAAAGCAGTAAAAATAAATAAAATCAAACCTGATCAGGAAATAAAAAAAGAAATGTTTGGCGTAGGGTCATCTGCTATGATGATGCAAATTTTATTTATGATTCAACAAACAATGCTATATAAAATGTCATTTAAATATGGCGGAGATACAAATGCTATCTTGATGGCAGCAACACTTAGAATATATGCCTTTTCATTCATTCCACTTTGGGGAATGAGTCAAGGTTTACAACCTGTAGTTGGTACAAATTTTGGAGCGAAAAAATACGACAGAGTAAAAGAAGCTATGAAAGTATTTTCTATCGGAGGATTAGTTCTTGCATCAATATTTTGGATACCAGCATTAGCATTTTCAAAGAATATACTTTCCTTATTTGGAGTAGAAGAAAGTATTATAACTCAAGGGATAGGGAACTTTAGATTATTTTATTCTATCTTTATCCTATATGGAGTAATGGTAATGACTATAACATTCTTCCAATCAATAGGAAGCGCTAAAAAAGCTGGCATAATAGTAATGCTAAGACAGTTATTTTTGTTCGTACCTGCCATGATTGTTTTACCAATGATATTTGGCGTTAAAGCAGTATGGTTTGCTGAACCCCTTGTAGATTTAATTATGATAATAGTTGGTGTAGTAATGATGTTTGGGGAACTAAATAGGATGGATAAAATTGGTTTGAAAAATTCAAGTAATGAATAATGAGTGGATTGATTTAAAAGAATGGAGGTAAAATATGCAAAAAAATATAATTAAAGTAAATTTACCTTTTTTCTTTGGTTTACGCTGTTTACAAGTTAGATAACTCAGTTAAAAAATTAAATACAATTACTATTAGAAAGAGTTTCTTTCATTCTAGAGGACTAACCATGCCCAAGAGCAGGAGTCCTCCTTTTTTTGTCTGAAAACATAAAGACAAAAAAAGAATGGAGGAAATATAAATGACAAAAGAATATTACCTTTATGTCGGTGGGCAAAAAATCAAAGTAAGTGAGCAGATATACAAAGTCTACTGGCAAGAAAGAGAACACGAAAAATATTTAGAGCAGGTGGACAAGAAAAACCACTTGCTATTTTTTTCGTCTCTAAATCACGATGGGAATTTTGAAGATAATCTAGAAGATAAAAATGTTGATGTTGAAAAAGTTGTAGCTACACAAATGATGATTGAAGCACTAAGAAATGCAATGTCAAAGTTAAATAAGGATGAACGGGAAATCATAGAAAGATTATATTTCAATGATGAAACACTTCGTGCAGTAGCAAAGACTAAAAATATCTCACATCCAACTTTAATTAAAAGACGAGATAAAATTTTAGAAAAACTAAAGAAATTTATAGAAGAACTATAAATTCTGGTTACCAAAGAGGGCAAATTTTCCTTTATAAAGTGAAGGGGAATTTTGTCCTCTTTTATATAAAAAAGAAATTGAAAGAATTTTGAACCTTGACAACTGAATAGACCAAGACAGGACATTAACCATTTGTGGAGCTTTATAATTTCTTCGCCATAACTTTTCTGCTGATAAGGATTTCGGTTTAAATAAATACTCTAGTTAAAAGAAGGATAAAAGAAAACGAGCGACAAAAAGAAATTATATATTCAGCCTAGGAAACTGATGCATTGAAGCAAATGGGGATAATGATACTTCTACAGTTGTTGCCGGCTCATCTTGAAAAGGGGCGGTGGTGAAATTCCAATGTCGTGACCTACACGCCTGTTAATGTCAAAAAACTTAAAAAAATTAAAGATAAGGAGAAGATATTATGTGTGATGAACATAATATAAATACAGAAATGAAAACAGATAAAAAAGATAAACAGATGATAAATCAAATTGATGGTTGGAACATAGAAGTTAAATTTAATGAAAATGGATTTAGCTTAGAAAATTTAGTAGAGGAATACATCAAAGAAAAATTTTCTGTCTATTAGGGGCTGACAAAAAATATAAGGAGCGTTATAATATTTTCGTGGAAGCCTAACCTTGGTTTGATTTATTGTATGTAAATCGAATTAAAGGAGGCTTTTTTATGTTTAAAAACAATTTACCAAAAGAAAATTTGGCAGTTATGTATTTAAGATTATCAAAAGAAGA
Organism: Peptostreptococcus sp. MV1; assembly: GCF_000758885.1. Classification (GTDB taxonomy): domain Bacteria; phylum Bacillota; class Clostridia; order Peptostreptococcales; family Peptostreptococcaceae; genus Peptostreptococcus. The sequence goes on from NZ_JRNB01000006.1 coordinate 26,430, forward strand.
TGGTGAAAAAACAGAAAGTAACTCTATATCCAATCAAAGAGAAATTATAAACTCTTATGCAAGAAGAAATCAAATTCCAATAGTCAAAGAGTATGTAGATGATGGATATTCAGGTGCAAATTTTGATCGTCCCAATTTTAAAGAAATGATAAAGGCTGCCTATGATAGAAAGTTCAATACAATTATTGTAAAGGACTTATCGAGATTCGGAAGAGATTATATAGAAGCTGGAAAATATATTCAAAGAATATTTCCGGAAAACGGTATAAGATTTATATCAGTAAATGACAATTACGATAGTAAAAGTGCAGGTATAAACGATACACATCTTATACTTCCTATAAAAAACTTCATCAATGATAGTTATTGCCGAGATATTTCCAATAAGGTAAAAAGCTCTCAAAAGATAAAAAGAGAAAAAGGAGATTTTATCAGTGCTTTTGCACCTTATGGATATAAAAAGTCTGAGGAGAATAAAAACAAGTTAGTGATTGATAAAAAGATATCGGATATTATCAAAAATATATTTGATATGAAACTCTTGGGATATTCCTCAAAGGCAATTGCAGATGAACTAAATCATTTAGGAGTTTTAACTCCAAGAAAATATAAAGAAAGTCAAGGATTTAAGTGTAATGGATTTCAAAACACAAAAGGTGGAACCTGGTCAGCAAAGACAGTAAATAGAATTATAGAAAATGAAGTATATATTGGAAATACCTTACAAGGAAAGAGTGTTACTTTAAGTTACAAAAATAAAAAGCAGATAGAAAAAGAGAAAGAAGAATGGATAAGAGTAGAAAATACCCATGAAGCAATTATAAGTAAAGAAGTTTTTACTATTGCAAATACGATGTTAAAAAGAGATTTGAATAACTCTCGTGGAAAGGACAAAATTGATATTTTTACAGGAATGCTTTTTTGTAAAGAATGTGGAAGTTCTTTGATTAGAAGGACTGTAAAGTATAAAAAAAGAGAAGAGATATTCTATATCTGTTCAAAGTACAACAAGGAAAAATCTTGCACAAGACACAGCATAAAAGAAGAAACCTTGATAAAAGCAGTATCTAAAATAATAAAGTCCTACATTGAATTTAATGAAAATCTATATTCTAAAGTTCAACGTATAGATATAAATAAAAATTTGAAAGACAATCAAATTCCTATACTAAAACGAGAAAAAGCAATGACAGAAGAACTCTTATCTTCCCTATACCTTGACCTTAAAGAAGATGTTATTAGTAAAGAAGAATATCAACTTTTTAGGAAAAACTATACAGAGAAATTGACTAAATTAGATGAAAGTATCGAGTATAGATTAAAAAAACAGGAAGATACTAAGGAGAAGATTGACAAAAATAAGAGTTGGATCATCGACATTAACAAGTATAAAAATTTATCTGAAATAGATAGATTGTCTGTTGTGATGCTTATTGATAAAATTTTTATTTCTGAATATAAGACGATAGATGTTAGATTTAATCATACTGAAGAATTGTCTTTACTTGAAGAAATGACAAAAACGGATAAGCCTGATATTAAAACTAACACTATAAAAAAGAAAAGTATCGATAAAAGCAGGAAGTCAAAAACTATCCCCACTGTTATGAATAAAAGTCTTGTAAGTGCTGAAAGTGAGGTATGCTGTGGCTAGAACAAAAAATAGGCATATATCACAATCAGAAACAGAAGTTGGAAAAGTGATTGAAAAAATATACATTGCCGGTATTTATGCTAGATTATCACAGGAAAGAAAGGAAGCTTACAGGGATAAAAGTAATTCACTTGAAATGCAGGAAGAACTTTGTATAAATGCTGCAAACGAAAAAGATATAAAGATTTTAAGAGTGTACAAGGACTATGAGTATTCTGGAACAAATTTTAAAAGACCTGCATTTATTGAAATGATGGAAGATATCCGAACAGGTAGGATAAATTGTATAATCGTAAAAGATATGTCAAGGTTTGGTAGAGAGTATTTAGAAATCTCAAACTATATCGAAAAAGTATTTCCATTTTTGGGAGTTCGATTTATTTCCGTAAATGATAATCTAGATACTAAAGACGGTATAAAATCAGATCAGAGTTATGAAATAGCAATAAAAAATATCTTCAATGATTTATACGCAAAAGATATTTCAAAGAAAATAAAAGCCTCTAAAGAAATAAAAATGAAACAAGGGTCTTTTATAGGAGCGATGGCTCCGTATGGCTATAAGGTTGATAAAATTGATGGTAAAAGAGTTCTGGTGATGGACGAACAGGTAGCAGATGTAGTAAGACTTATCTTTTATATGGCAAGTCAAAGAAAATCCAATATGCAAATAGCAAGAGAATTGACTAAAACATATACAACACCTGATGAATATAAAAGAACAGGTAAAATTTTTAAGGATAAAGACGATACAAAACAATGGGATATTTCTCATATATCAAAAATGCTTTCTGATGAAGTATATATTGGGAATTTGATTCAAAGAGTATACTCAAATAGACATGATCCAAGTAGGAAAAGTAAGTTTCGTGATAAAGAAGAGTGGATTATAACAGAGAACACCCACGAAGGTTTAATAGACAAAACTACATTTGAAAATATCAGAGAGATAAAGGAGAAAAAACAAAACTATCTACCTTACCATTCACTGAAAAACATAATAAAAGACGGAAAAGAAAATGTTGGAGTAAAAATTCAAAGAGATCATAAAAAAGAAGGAAAGTATGACGACCTCATACAGTGCAGTGTTTGTGGCAGATATTTGAAAAAACAATATGGACCACGAGGACTGAAATATCATGATGAGATTTGCTATTGTTATTATTGTAAAGGTGGAGATAGATTAAACTTAGAAAAATCTCATGTAAGAATATACGAAACAGACCTAGATAAAATTTTAGTAGATACCTTAAAAAGACTGGTTTCAAGCTTTTATAAAAAGGATAAAAGATTACGACTAAAAATATATTTAGAAAATATAAGTACTGAAAAGATAAATCAAGTTTCTCTAAAAACAGATGTAAATAATAAAAAGATTGCTTCTCTTAGGATCAATCTACAAGAACAATATGAAAACTATGTTAAAGGAGAGGTTCTTTTAAGTGATTTTAAAATAGAAAGTAAAAAAATAAATAATCAAATAAAAACCTTAAAAAATGAATTAAAAGTTTTTGCTGAAAGAATAAGAAATATAAAAAAGAAAAAAAGAGAAATTATAGAATTTATAGATGTACTATTTTGCTGCTTGGATGCTAAAAGCATAGAAGTTGATAAAGAATTGGTCGATACATTAATTAGTCATATAGAAATATCAGAGTATAAGCAGGTTACCATATATTTTAAGTTTAAACTTGATAAAGATGTGGGAAAGCAGTTGGAGGTAGAGCATGAATAAGATAGCTATATATTTAAGACTTTCTGAAGAAGATTATCACAAAGTGGATGAAAGTGAAAGTATAGCAAATCAAAGAGATTATATAAAAAGCTACATTGAAAATGAAACATCTTTAAAAAGTTGTGAAATAGAAGAATATGTAGATGATGGATATTCTGCTACTAATACAAATAGACCTTCCTTTTTAAGGCTTATTGAGGATATAAAGAGTGGTAAAGTGGGAACTATAATTGTAAAAGATATGTCTAGGTTTTCAAGAGATTATATTTTGCTTGGGGATTACTTAAGCAATATATTACCATTTCTAAAAATACGATTTATTGCTATTAATGACAACTATGATTCTTTAAAAGAACAAGGTAATGGCTTAGATACAGATACACAGTTTAAGACATTGTATTATGATTTATTCAGTAAGGAATTATCTGAAAAGGTAAGAGGTTCTATTAGGCAAATTAAATCGCAGGGGAAAAATATAAATTGGGCAGCACCTTTTGGATATATTAAAGATCCAAAAGATAAACATAGTATCATCATTGATGAAAAAACAGCTTTTATAGTTAAAGAAGCTTTTGATTTATTGCTAAAAGGATATTCGTGTATTCAAGTAGCTAATATATTTAATGAAAAAGGTTACATTACACGCTCTGAACGAAAAGAAGAACTGAAACTTTCTGATTATACTGGAAATTTAATTACTGGAAGTGAGGTAAAGAAAAGAGTTTGGACAAACGCAGCTATCTCACAGATTACAAGGAACGAACTATATACAGGAGATTATGTATATAATAAATTCAAAGAAACAAAAATAGGAGGAAGAAAAAGAATTTTACTTCCTGAAGAGGAGTGGAAAATACTTCCAAATACCCATGAAGCTATTATTTCCAGAGAAGTGTTTGATAAGGTTAAGAAAATAAAAGAAAAACGAAGTTTTGGGGGATATACAGGAAACAAAAATCGTTCTATTTTTTCTGATAAGATTTTTTGTAAAGAATGTGGTAGACATATGAGTTTACGATGTGACAGTAGACAAAAGAAGAATTCAGATAAAATATACAAGTATAAAAGTTATTATTGTAATTTATGTAAAGCTGAGAAAACACCAAACAATATCAAAGAGAAAGATATTATTGAACTTATAAAACCAAAATTAAAAGATTTTAAGATTCAAAATACATTAAATGAAGAGAAAGTTATAGAACACAAAAATGTAAAAGAAGAGATTCTAAAGGAAATATCCATATTAAACAGCAATTTACAAATCATCTATGAAAACTATAAAAAGAAAAATATTTCAAAAGAGGACTATTTAAAGAAAAAATCTCTTATACAAAATAAAAAGATATTATTGGAGAGTAAGTTGAAAGAATTGAAGTCAGAGGAGATTGATTTGAAGAAAGAATTTGATGGTAATTCCTTAGATAAGAATAATTTATTGAAAGCCTATGTAGATAGTTCTATTGATAAAATAGTTGTATCAAGAAGTGGAGAAAGAGAAATTGTAGAAAAATAGATGAATAGCATTAAAAGTAACTCATAATCTCGCCAACTTTAATTTTAATACGCCAAAATAAAAATAATGGCGAGAAAATTTGCGGAAACAAATAGTACTGTTTACTATGAGTTGATAAGGTAAATATTTAGGAACAAAAAAATGATATAATTATAGTTAAAATGAGATATTGTGAGGTGATTTTTGTGTCTAAAATAAATGTGGAAGGATCAGAAATTAGCATTATTGCCATAGATAATAGAGATTATATTTCTTTAACCGACATGGTTAGAAATCTTGAAAATGGTGTGGCACTAATAGAAAAATGGCTAAGGAATAAAAATACAATTGAATTTTTAGGAATATGGGAAGAAATGTATAATGCGAATTTTAATTCCACCGAATTCGAGGGAATTAAAAATGAAGCAGGTTTTAATCGTTTTATTTTATCGGTTAAACAATGGGTCAATAAGACGAATTCTATCGGAATTGTTGCCAAAGCAGGAAGATATGGTGGAACATATGCACATAAAGACATAGCTTTTGAATTTGCATCGTGGGTATCACCTTATTTTAAGCTCTATCTTATTAAAGAGTTTGAGCGCTTAAAAGAAGAAGAACAAAAACAATTAGGTTGGGATATCAAGAGGAATTTAGCTAAGATAAATTACAAAATTCATACAGATGCAATTAAGAATAAACTTGTCCCTGAGAAATTATCAAAGGAAAGAATAAACTATATCTATGCAAGTGAAGCAGATATATTAAATGTAGCTTTGTTTGGAATGACATCAAAAGAATGGCGTGAAAGTAATCCGGAGTTAAAAGGAAATATGAGAGACTATGCTGATATATCACAATTAGTGTGTTTATCAAATCTTGAGAACTTAAATGCTGTTTTTATAAATGAGGGAATGGATGCAACTGAAAGGATAGAAAAATTAAATGCAATTGCTATTGAACAAATGAGGATTCTAACAGAAAGTGAACGTATAAAAAAGTTAAAATAAAAGTTTTGTATATAAATTAGGCGATAGAAATATCGTCTAATTTTATGTAACAATTGCTTGACATTGTAGGGAAAGACTACCCTTTTGAATATAATATCCAGTCTGGACAAGCCGACAGAAGGTGATGTTTACTTGGCTGGCAAAAACTTGAGCAATATGAAGCCAAAGGACTTGGCTGCCTTTAGAAGAAATGAGCTAGGATTTGTATTCCAGGACTTCAACCTCTTGGATACCTTCAACAATAGGGATAATATATATCTCCCACTAGTATTATCAGGAGAAAAACAGAGGTCGATGAGGACTAAATTGAATCAAATAAAGGATGCTCTTGGTATAGAACAGTTACTTGACAAGTATCCATATGAAGTATCCGGTGGACAGAAGCAGAGGATAGCCATAGCCAGAGCTATCATTACAAATCCTAGGATATTGCTAGCAGATGAGCCTACAGGAGCCCTTGATTCAGGATCTTCTGAAATGATATTAAATCTATTTAAAAAAATTAATTCCAATGGACAGACTCTTTTGATGGTTACCCATTCGGTTAGGGCGGCATCCTATGCATCAAGGATCCTATTTATAAAGGATGGTTGTGTCTACCATGAGTTATATAGAGGTGATGAAGACCAGCATACTTTTATGGAGAGGATCAACCAGTCTATGCTGATGCTAGGAAAGAGGGGTGGTCAGGATGAGAGGTAAGTCTAAACTATCTGTATTGACTAGCCTGGCTATAAAAAATCTAAGGGTTAATAGGGTTATGATAGTACCCTTTATCTTGTCCAGTAGCGTGATGCTGGCTATATTGTATATAATGAGAGCATTAATGAATAATGAATATGTAATCAAAAGACATTCTTCGCTTCCGATGGTTATGGGGTTTGGTTCTGTAATAGTTGCCATATTCGCATTTGTATTTATTTTGTATGCCAATAGATTTTTAGTTAAAAGAAGGTCTAAGGAATTTGCGCTTTACTCCATACTGGGTATGGAAAATAGGCATGCGAAGACGATTTTATTTATAGAAGAAATGCTAATTTTTGTGATTATAAGTGCCTTGAGCATAATTGGGGGGCATATATTTGGGAAATTGGCCTTTATGTATCTAAATAAAATAATGAAAGATCTTACAGTGAAATTGATGCATTATACTTTTTCACCGTCCGCTGCTATATTGTGTCTAATTTTTATAGCCTTTACATTTGTAGTTGTGTATATGGTATCTTGCTTGAATTTAAGGTCAGTTAGTCCAATGGACTTATTGGCTAATCAAAGAAAGGGTCAAAAAGAGCCTAAAGCAAGAGCATTGTTGTCTTTAATTGGTTTGGTCTTATTGGGGGTAGGATACTATCTTGCCCTTACTACAGATGGAACTTTGGCTAGTATAAAGAGCTTTTTTATAGCTGTTGTTTTAGTGATTTTGGCTACATACATTCTGTTTGTGACTATTTCTATAGGAGTATTAAAGATGTTGAAATTAAGAAGGTCTTACTACAAACCTAAAAATTTTTTGTCAGTATCTGGTATGATTTATAGGATGAAGGCCAATGGTATAGGTCTAGCAAGCATTGCTGTTATGTCTACAGCCCTTATAATTACAATAGGCTCGACTATGTCTATATACTCTGGTATAGAGGGGGTTGTTGATAAAAACTTGGATAGAGATTATTCTATAGACTACAAAAATTCTTTTCAACCAAGCGATAGCATAGAAAAGATTAATAAGGCTGAAAGAGAACTACAAGATTTGATAAGACATTCAGTTGTTGATGAGAAGTATATAAAAAATATATATGTGAGTAAGTATTCTTTTGTTCCTATGATGAAGATAAATAATAGATTATTACCTTTGACGAGAACAAATTATAATAAGGATAAAGGAATACCCATTTACGCAAAGATAGAGACTATAGATACCTACAATAAGGTAACAAGAAATAGAATTAAGTTAGAGGATGATCAGGTGATAATATCTTCTAACAATAAACATCTTTTAAACTATGACAAGTATAGTATAAATGGAAAATCTTATAAGGTCATTAAATCAGGAGAAAGAAGCCCAAATGAGATAGCAGTTGATGCTTATTATATAGTGGTAAAAGATCACTCTGAACTTATAAGAATGGCCAAGTATTATTATATGGAAACTAAAGGCAAAAGAGAGGCTTCTCCTATAGATATGACTATATGTTGGGATATTGATAAGGAAAATCTTGGAGACAAGGGAATTGATAACTATAATAAGGACATGAAAAATCTGTTGGAGAAAAAAGGAATGAAGTTAAACTCAAAGGTTGATATAAGAAATGAGATATACGGCTTTAATGGAGGATTTTTATTTATAGGTGTTTTGATAGGGGTGATGTTCCTAGTTGGAACAGTCTTGGTTACCTACTACAAGCAACTGACAGAAGGATACGAGGATAGGGACAAGTACCAGATAATGAAGAAGGTAGGCCTACCTGAGGAAATGATCAAGAAGACTGCTTCCAGTCAGATAATATGGATGCTATTTATACCCCTGTTTGTAGCAATAGTGCATACGGCGGTTGCGACAAAGATATTGTCTTCCTTGCTTGGCCTGTTCGGTGTGTGGTCAGCATGGATACTGATAAAAAATATAGCCATAGTTATACTGGCGTTTATAGTATTCTATCTAGTCCTATTTAAGATTACATCTTCAATTTACTACAAGATAGTTAATTAATATATTAAAGTTAATTGATAAATAGATGAGACCTACCATGAGAAGGGGGTCTCTTTTCTTTTGTCAATAAGAATCGGCAAGCAAATAGTAAATTCCATATCAGGGTAGAATTTATTTTTACAAGTAAGATTATACACTGAAAGCCCTAGAAAACCTTGACTTTTTGGCCATTTTAGACTATAATATAGCGGATATATGATAAATTGTGTCAAATATTGACACAATTTATTTTGTTAAGATAAAAATGGAAGTAATAAATTTAATAAGATAAATATCTATATGGAGGTCAAAATGGAAGAAAATAACAGCAAAGAAATCATACTTACGCAAGAAGGTTATGACAAACTAGAAAGCGAATTAGAGCTATTAAAAACTACAAGAAGAAAGGAAGTTGCAGAGAGACTAAAAGTTGCCATATCTTTTGGTGACCTTTCAGAAAATGCTGAATACGATGAAGCCAAGAAGGAGCAGGCTGCCCTAGAAGAAAGAATTATCAAGCTAGAAAATATGACAAGGGTAGCTGTGATAATAGATGAAAACAATGTAAACCTAGACATTATAACTATAGGATCTATAGTTAAGATATATGATGAAGACTTTGATGAAGAGGTTGAGTACACTATAGTTGGTAGTGCAGAGGCCGACCCATACAACGGCAAGATATCTAATGAATCTCCAGTTGGAAGGGCTCTATTAGGTAGAGGCAAGGGAGAAGTAGTTGAAGTAACTGTTCCAGATGGAATAATCAAGCTTAAGGTTTTAGATATAAAGAGATAATATAAGAAAAATAAATTAATAGGAGGACGTAATGGAAAACAATAAGCCAGAAAGTCAGATAGAAAATTTAAGCGAAGTTCTGCAGGTTAGAAGAGACAAGTTAAGGGACCTTCAGGAAATGGGCAGGGACCCGTTCAAGATTAGTAAATATGATGTGACTCACCATTCAGATGAGGTAATAGCCAACTATGACCAGTTAGAAGGTCAGAAGGTCAGCCTAGCTGGACGTATCATGTCAAAGAGAATAATGGGCAAGGCGTCATTTATGCACCTACAGGACCAGAACGGTAGGATTCAGGCCTATGTAAAGAGAGATGATATAGGTACTGATGAATACAAGTTGTTCAAGTCATATGACCTAGGTGATATAGTAGGTATAGAAGGTTTTGTATTCAAGACAAAGACAGAAGAAGTATCAGTACACGTAGAAAAGCTAGTTCTACTATCTAAATCACTACAGGTACTACCTGAAAAGTACCACGGTCTAAAGGACGTTGACCTAAGATACAGACAGAGATATGTAGACTTGATAGTAAATCCGGAAGTAAAGGATGCCTTCCTTACTAGGACAAAGGCCCTAAAGGCCCTAAGAAGCTATCTTGACGACAGAGGTTTCCTAGAAGTGGAGACTCCAATACTAAACACAATTGCTGGTGGTGCAAATGCTAGACCATTTATCACTCACCACAATACACTAGATATACCAATGTACCTAAGGATTGCCAACGAATTGTACCTAAAGAGACTAATCGTTGGTGGATTTGACAAGGTATACGAAATGGGTAGGATGTTCAGAAACGAAGGTATGGACATGAAGCACAACCCAGAATATACTGCTATAGAGTTGTACCAGGCCTATGCAGACTACAAGGATATGATGGAAATCACTGAAAATGTAATCTCTCATATGGCTGAGGTAGCTACAGGCAGTATGAAGATAGACTATCAGGGAACTGAAATAGACTTCACACCACCATGGAAGAGAATGACTATGGAAGAGTGTGTAAAGGAATATTCAGGTGTGGACTTCTCTGAAATAAACACAGATGAAGAGGCCCTAGCTATAGCTAGAGAAAAGGGTATAGAAATCACTCCAGGCATGAGAAGGGGTGAGGTAATCAATGCCTTCTTTGAAGAATTTGGTGAAGACCAGTTAATCCAGCCAACATTTATAACTCACCATCCAGTTGAGGTATCTCCACTTGCAAAGAGAAATGTAGAAGACCCAAGAAAGACAGACAGGTTTGAAGCCTTTGCAAATAGGTGGGAGCTTGCCAATGCCTTCTCAGAATTGAATGACCCAATTGACCAGAGGGGTAGGTTTGAAGATCAGGTGAGAAAGAGAGAACTAGGTGATGATGAGGCTTGTGAAATGGATGAAGACTTCCTAAATGCCCTAGAGGTAGGTCTACCTCCAACAGGTGGTCTAGGAATAGGTATAGACAGGGTAATCATGCTACTTACAAACTCTACAACAATTAGGGACGTATTGTTATTCCCAACAATGAAGCCTCTAAGAGATGGTTCATCAGAAGCTGATGGAGAAACTGAAAAGAAGGAAGTTAAGATAGACCTATCTAAGGTAAAGGTAGAGCCTCTATTTGAGGAAGACGTAGACTTTGAGACTTTCTCTAAGTCAGACCTTAGGGTAGTTAAGGTTCTAAAGTGTGAAGAAGTACCTAAGTCTAACAAGCTATTAAAGTTTACCCTAAATGATGGATCTGGCCAGGATAGGGTAATCCTATCTGGAATCAAGATGCACTATTCAGCCGAAGAGCTAGTAGGCAAAACTCTAGTTGCAATCACTAACCTACCACCAAGAAAGATGATGGGCCTTGAATCTTGTGGTATGCTGATATCAGCAGTATGCGACTATGATGGCGAGGAGCTTCTAAACCTTCTAATGGTAGATGATAAGATTCCAGCAGGAGCAAAATTATATTAGGATAAATGACAAATATAAAAGCAATGTAGTGATTATACTACATTGTTTTTTTTGATTTGAATTCTTTTTGTGAATAAAGTTAAAAAAATAAAAAAAGTTAAAGCAATTTATAGAAATTTATAGAAATTTATAGAAATTTATGATATAATGAAACTGAAATTAGCTATCGTTACATAAAGCCAGTCTATTTTTTAGTTGAAAGAGGTGATGCAAAAATGGTTTTTCGTAAAGCTAGTACAAGAGTTTTGAAAAAAGTAGCTTGTTTGACACTAGCACTTGTAATGTTGGCAGGACTTTGGATAATCCCACCAACAAAGGCTATCAATATGTCAAACGATGTTGCTAATTTGGTGGTTTCTGAAATTGGTACGTCAGGATATTCCTTAAAAAGAATGATTGAACCACAGGCCAAGCTGTACAAGACAGCAGATGGCATGAATTTAGAAATCTACTATTTTTCAAAATATAATTATTACAGATCGACAGGTCAATTGGAAGAATCAGGGATTGACAATATAAAGGTGACAAGAACAGCTGAATATAAAAATCCTGAAAATCTTCAATCAACAGTAGTCGAGAGTGGAAATGCTGGTGGTATCAACTATGAATTGAGGAAGATAAATCTAAAATTAGCTTCTATGACTTCCAAAGTATACTTATGGAGTGAGATTGAAGGTAATGTCAAAGGTTGCATAATATCAATTAAGGATACAATCAATTCAGAAGATACACTAGAAAACCCAGACATATTATTTACAGCACAGACAAAAATTTTTCCTATGAATGCTGAAGAGTCAAATCTTCCATATGTAATGAATATAAACGGAAGAAAACTTAGTCCTTACGACTCAAGAGAGTTAGGTAAATTTATGCAGAGTGAAACAAAGGGAATAAATTTAAGATTTAGAAAGCCTAATTTTGGTGTAAGTAAGGGAGAGAAACTGAGGTTTACCCTAGATGGTAGTGAGCCAAATTCAAATTCTATGGAGGCAGAACACCTGTCTTTTAGGGGATATGGTTTACCTACTATCTATGAAAACGTAAATATCAAACCGGAAGATGTCAAAAAGTATGTGGGAAAGAATGGTGGACAGCTGACATTGAAGGTAAAATACTTTGATGAAAATAATAAAGCTATGCTATCTACAAAGGCATATACAATACCTTATGGTAAAAGAGGTGTATACAAGGTAGAAAATTCATATTCTGAAGGGGGTTGGTTTAGTAGTCAAACATGGAATTTTTCGCTTACAGACTCAAATAGCGCAATACCATATGACAGTGCAATAAATATAAGTAATGGCAATGACAATGCCTGCTCGAATGCCATGTATGATATAGGCATATCAAACTATAAGGCATTTGATGTTCAGCTAAGAGAAGGTAATCAGAGCTATAAACCTTTGAGCAGACAAAGTTTCCCAGAGTATATTCAGCAGTTGGCTGTTGATGGCTACAGTGATGCAAACGATATAGCTGTATATACGATACAAAACTCAAAGGCAAAATTATTGCCAGCAATGTTGACAAGTGCCGGTTTAGTAAAGATAGATACAAATCTATCGGATGCAAAGTATATAATAGTTCCAAATGGAAGAAGTAAGGCAAAGCAAATTGCGCTAAGAGATGCTAATAATTTAAAGGCACAGGCACAAGATATACTAGATGGGGATGCCGGACTAAAGGATATAAGTTATGCTACAAAATTAAGAAACGGTATCTTATCAGTAGACAATAAGATTGAAAAGATAAACAAGAAGTATGATGATTATGTCTTCAAACTGGAAAGAGCAAATCTTGAGTTAGAAAATTCAATAAGGGCCTTTAATGAAGCTCCTCAACTTACGGTAGCAGAATTAAAGGATAGGTTGAATATAGTCATAGAGAATGCAGACAAGGAAGAACTATATCAATCAAAGAGCAAGACTTCTGTAGAAGCCTTAAAGGCTGAACTTGCTAGGGCTAAGGAGATAGTAAAGACTTCAAACGATCCTAGTCAGATAGTAGAAGAAATAGAAGCCCTAAACACAGCCCTTAAAAATCTAGTTCCGGCAGGCAAGTACTACAAGGTACCGCTACAGGCCTTAAAGGAAAAGGATAATAAGCCTTCAATGGCTGCCGGTGTATTCCAAAATATGGCAATAGTCAAAAATACTGATGGAAAGTCTAGGATAACGATTGGACTAAAAGAAATGAAAGTTGGAGACAAGTTTGCTCATCTCGAAAAGTTGTTTGTATATCCTAATATGTCATCAAATGCAGAAGCAAAAGAAGCAAATATTGATGAAACAATGCAGGCAGTAGGCTATGATGGTGTAAAAGCCATATTCCCTAAGGTAATCAGCATAGACAGAGACAGTACAAATGAAGAATACATACTAGTACAGGTGGAAAACGATGCCATGGGATCTAGCAGACCGTTTTTGAGATTGAGGCTTGACTATGCGAATGCTCAAGAGGTAGATGGTGGTCAACCATATGACAATGGTGGCTCAGATCCTCAGCCGCAGCCGGGACAAGATTGGAAGGTAGAACCAATACTTCCAGAAGAGAATGAAGAAGTAATAAAAGAGGTAAATGTTCGATTGGTAAAAGAAGAAGATCATGGTTCGAACTCAATGGCTTCTCCTGCTATAGAAAATAAAGGACAGATAGTAAAAAGAAATGGAAACTACTATGCAAAACTAGGATTCAAAAAGAATGTTGAAATAAATGGTTTACCTGCTTATGTAAAGTATGTGTGGAGTTTTCCAAATAATGATGTAACATCTGACGATCCAGAGATACCGGTTAGAATACTTGAGGTATATAATATATCAACTGGTATCGCACAGGGAAAAATGATAAAAACATTTGAAATACCTATACAAGATCCAAATCAAGAAGGAGTATATGCCATGTTCTCAGTGCCAGCAATGAATCCACATGAGCCAGTAGCGTATTATGTATTTAATTAAGCAATAACTATGAAGAAATGATAGGAGGGATATAATATGAAAATAAAAAATATAATGAAAATAACCTTGGCAGTAGCAATAACAGCAGTATCTTTATCAGCATTTAATGTGAATTCAGAAGCGGAAATAATTGAAGATCTTAATGCTGAAGTAGTAAATACTAGTACTTATAACCCAAATGAAGGAACTCCAGTAACAGTAAGCTTGTGGAAATCAGAAAAGAGGATTAAGAAACCAAAAGCAGAATCAATGGCTAATGAGCTTGTTGAACATAATGCTAGACTTGTAACAGTAAATGGAGAAGAAAAAGTAAGAGTAACATTCAAGCAAGCTATATTTACCCCATTTTCATCAGGAATGTTCAAAAGACCATCATATATAGATAAAATAGTTTATTCACCAACATTCAATTGGATAACTGTTACTAATGATGATACAGAATATAATTGCAATGTAGAGGAAACTAGTATTCTATCACAGTATAAGATAGTAAATGAAGATGAAATTTCTCAGTATGTTCCAGCTGATCAGATGTATAGATATGTAGGCAGTGGTTCTGGTACAGAGATGAAAGTAAGAACAATTGAAATACCAGTAAGAGAAATAACTAAATATGGCAAGACATATAAGAGAGCGTATTTAGGCTTTGAAGTACCTGCAATGCAAGAAAATGCAGGCAAGGATGTCAAGAAGGCAAACGTACTGATAGTTGAGTAATAAAAATAGATAAAAATAGATAAGGAGAAAAGTGATAGGCTGACCAATAGAGGAAGAGAGCATAAAGGTGAGTTTTTGCGTCAGCCCTATCACCATATAATATTATGAAAGAAAAAAAGAGCAAATTATTATCTTTGTTGTTGGCTTTTTCTATGATTTTCAATCTTCTACCTCTGGTAAATGCACAAGAATCTGATGATGATAATGCAATATTTAAGCAGATAGAGGATGTTGAAGAGATAGTAGATGGTCGTTTTTTAGCATATTTAGATAATGAGAATACAAAAAAAATGGACGAAGTACTTAATGGCGTGTATCAAGAAGATGTAGTAAGCTATTTAAGAGGTAGAAGTTCTAGTAATTATAGTAAAGAAAATGAAAAAAAATTAGACGAGGCCTACAGCTTTTATATAAGAAATTGCGAAATAGGTCAGGCTAAAGTATTAATTACAAAATATATAAAGTTTAAAAAAATATCTAACAGTAAAACGGAAGTTAGCCTTAGATTTAATGTGACTTCTCTTTATGATAATCATTATGATAATCCTGGTAATGCTCAAAAAATAGCCTTGTCTAATGCACGTTTGATCATGGGTAAACAAAAAATTGAGCCTAGTAATAAAACTATGGTTAAGGATTATTTTCTTGGAGATAGATTGGAACGACTTGATCAAGCTACATATATAATTGACAAGTCTATAAATGACATAAGCGATTTAAAGTTTGAGTTTGAACTTGTTGACACAAAAAGCGTAAAGTCATCTTATAAGGGTGTTCTTAGTTATGATGGAGATATGACATCAGAAAAATTTGATGAAAAAATTAAACAGTACAAACCTTATATCGTCAAACAATTAAAGTATAAGGAACTAAGGAATAAAATAGCGCATTATATAAAAATTAAAGATGATAAAGAAGCCTTTGAGTTAGCTTATAAAGAGTATAAAGAGGATAAGACTGATTGGGAAAAGAAAGCTGAAGAAGCTATATCTTACTACAAACAAAAAAGGATATCATACATTAAAGATGGACAAATTAAATTAAATGGATTTGTAAAAGAAAATAATAAATTAAAACTTATCTGCAATGTTAAATTAGATAGTTCTTGGAAGGCAACAGAAAAAGAATTTAACAAGCCTAAAAAAATAAAAGATGTACTAGTGAGAGTAGTAAAAGAGAGTGCAAACTCTGATTATATAGAAGAAAATATGGTTCCTAACAAACCTATATCTGATATGAAAGAATTTGAACAAAGCCTTGAAGCATCCATGGCAGATGGTCTTAAAGGACAAGGTGCTTGTGTAGAAAGATGTGGACAAATAATAAAAAGAGCCGACAAGTATTTTTTGAAGATAAAAATGAATAGGACATTTTTTGCTACGGATGGGTTAAATGGTAGAATATCGTATATGGGCGGACAGGACTTTTACCAGATTAACCCCTTGTTAACAAATAATTTAGCAAAAAAAATGTATTCAACTGATGCTGAAACTAAAAAGTTATGCGAAAAGGAGGGTACTTTTTGTAAGCATGCATACGAAGGGTATGTATACGATGAAGCAGAGATAGAGATACCTACATTTCCTTTAAATGAGGAAGAAACACCTTATGAAGAGGAGAATAAGAGATGGGTTATTGAACAGTCTGTTTGTGTTGAAGCGATGGAATATGGCTATGTGCCAGTATGCCTTTTTTACATATCTGACATGAAAAACTATGAGGGTTTTAATTACAAGAATTATAGTAAATTAGATAATTTTAGAAAAAATATATTTAAAGCCTTTTATATGAATAAGGATGAAAATGGTCACATAAGAGATATGAGATCGAAATTTTTCCAAGAAAAAACCAAAATATTTACTGATGATAGTATAATTAAAGTATTTAATCTTGAGTCCGAGAATCGTTCAAATATCAATAAAGTTTTTCCTGTGATTAGTTATGCAGAAACAGAAAAAGCTATTGAAGCAGTTAGAAATGAAATAAAGGAAAATCTAGTAAAAAAAGATGGAAGTACTATTACTGATAGTGATATCGATTTTTTGAATTTTGGAATGGATGAAGTAAATAATTATCCAGATGAAATGCCATATACTCCTATTGACGCTGATATGTCAAAATCTACAACAGAACCAAATAGTGAAGAACCACAAGAGGAAGAGGCAAGTGTAGATTCAGTAACAATCAAGGATAAAGACATTCAAATAGAAAAAGGAAAAAGCTACAGGCTTGAAGCAGATGTAGCAGGAAAGAACCTAAAGGCAGAAGATAAAAAGGTAGACTGGAATTTAGTAGGAAGTTATGATAAGGATACTACTATAGACAAAGATGGAAACCTTAAAGTATCAAAGAGTGAAGATGCAGAAAAAATAAAGGTAAAGGCTACATCAGAAAAGGATTCTT
Source organism: Peptostreptococcus sp. MV1 (assembly GCF_000758885.1). Taxonomy (GTDB): domain Bacteria; phylum Bacillota; class Clostridia; order Peptostreptococcales; family Peptostreptococcaceae; genus Peptostreptococcus. Next base: position 43,827 of record NZ_JRNB01000006.1, read on the forward strand.
CAAAATCAGATCAAGCAGACCTTGTCATCAAGAAATCTACTGTGACACCGACACCAAGTGGAGATTTGACAAAATATGATGAGAATAATAACAATATAGCTGCAAAACCTATCTATGAAGATATAGACTCTGCATATGAAATTCCAGTAGAGCTAATTAATCATTCAAATAATAAGTATCATTCTATGGCAGAAGATGCTCTTATTAATGATAAGAAGATGATTGTCACAGAAAAGGGTGGTGTCAAAAAGGCATATCTAGTCTTTGATAAGAGGACAGTGGCTGGAGGAGTAGAAGGAAGACTCACAAAATTATTTTCATTTAAGGATAATAAGATCGAGACAGGACATGCAAATGACATCCTTTGCGATATGCTTTCTTACAACAGAGGTAAATCTTTAGGCAGTGGAAGTGAAATGTTATTCCCTTATGTATTTAATCTGGGAAATACAGATTTTAAGGAGGGGGAAAATACAATATACCTAAGAGTAAATGTAGATGCTATGGATATGGGCAAAGGTGAAGGAAAAGGAGAACAGATTGCTGATTTAAAATTTAATACTAATAGAAAACAAGATTTAACTATAGATAGTTTAAAAAAGAAGTTTGTAGAGTTCAACCAACCTAAGCATATGAAGATAGTATCAAAGGACAAGAAGACTTCTGTAAGCCTAGCCAATGTAGGCGACAATGCCAAGTTAAATGTAGGCATATCTACTTCTAAGGATAATGAAAAACTAAAAGAGGTAAGTGAAAAGATTAAGAATCTTGCTGAATTAAAGGGTAAGGAAATTTCAAAACTAATCCATACTTCTATACCAAAGGATACAAGTATAGGAAGTGAACCTATATTTACTTATCAAGTAGATTGCAAGGACTTAAAGAATCCTAAGCCATATTTTGTAAATGGAAACAAGTTAGAAAATATTCAGGGGGCTAGAATAGTTGGAAATACTCTTATATTCGGTCTTTCAAGGTTAGGTGATGTAATAATCACATCAGATGTAAAATCACCAAACCCACCAGCACCAAACCCACCAACACCAGACCCTCAAAATCCTGCCAAAGTAAAATCAGTTAAGATTGAACAAGAAAACATTAAAGCAAAAGCAGGAAAAACATATAAGCTAACTGCCAAGGTGGAGGGTGAAAGTTTGTCTGATGAAGACAAGGCTGTAGACTGGAGTATATCTGGAAATGAACTTACAGCAACAAATATCGACAAAAACGGAAATCTAAGTATAGCAGCAAAAGAAAGCTCTACTAAGCTAAAGGTAAAGGCTACATCAAAGAAGGATCCTTCAAAATCAGACGAAGTTTCAGTTTCTATAGACAAGGTTGAGGAAGCTGACAAGGATTTAGCTTATTATGAAGTGCCGGTAAGATTAATGCATGTAGGTAAAACAGAATATGCTGACAATACACCATCTATGGGTGATAATGCCATAATAAAGACTGCTATTGTAAAGGTTGAAAAAGGCAAGCCAACATATCAAATCAAATTCAAAGGCTTAGATTTTATGAATTTACACGGTCATGTGACAAAGTTGTTTGTATTTGATGAAAAAGTGAAAAAGGGGTCAAATATGACGCCAGACTCAAATGGTAAAAAAACTGAAATGAAGGTATTAAAGCACATTGAAGATGAGTCTTTGATTAAAGGTTTAAGGAAAAAGTTCCCAGAAATATTTGAATTTTCTAGGGGTGAAAAAGAAGACGAAATATATGTAAGAGTAAATGTAGATGCTATGGATTCACTTTCATCAGTTGGTAAAAGTGGTAAGCGGGGTGACATTCATTCATATGATGAAATCAAGCAGGGAGCTGGTGCACAGTCTGCAATACTAAGATTCGATTGGAGCAAGGCAAGAAAGACTGATAAATCAAACTTTATTGGAAGCAAGGATGATAAAGATGAAAAAGATGAAAAAGTAGAAGTGAAGGGTAGATTATCTGGTGATGATAGATATGAAACATCTGTTGAAATATCTAAAGCGTACTTTAAAAAGGCTGATAAAGTAGTTTTGGCTAGTGGAATGAATGATGCAGATGCATTAGTAGCCGCTTCCTATGCTGATTTGTCAAAGTCACCAATCCTACTAACTAAGATCAAAGACCTACCTAATAAAACATTATCAGAAATTGAAAGATTAAATGCCAGTGAGGTTGTTATAGTAGGAGGAAAGGCTTCTGTTTCTTCTTCTGTTGAGAAAAAGCTAAAGGAGAAGGGATTGGCTGTAAGTAGAGTTTCTGGAAGTGATAGATATGCTACTTCTATAGAATTGGCGAAAAAAGTGGTAAATAATAGTGGTTCTAACAAGTTAGTGCTTATAAATGGACGTAAGAATGCAGATGCTCTTACTGTTTCATCTTTGGCTACAAGTGAATCACTACCGGTTGTCATGACAGATGGAAACAATGTTTCAAAATCTGTTAAGAAGTTTGTAAAAGATAATGATATAAATGAAGTGATAATCGTTGGTGGAAATTCATCTATGAAGGCTAGGATGACAAAACAGTTAGACGTAAAAACTAGGAGGATTGCAGGAAAAGATAGATTTGAAACTGCTATAAAGATAGCTGATGAAGTTTATCCGGATTTAGAAAAGGCAATACTAGCAAATGGATATAACTCAATAGATGCTCTTTCTGCAGGCGCAATAACTAACATTGCAAAAGCACCTATTATTCTTATAAATAAAAATAGTATACCATCAAGTGTGAAGTCTAGACTTAAAAATTTAGATGAGGATAGTATTATAGTAGTTGGTGGTAAAAATACTATTAATAATAGCGTGTATAACAAATTAATAAACTAAATTGAATGGAAGAGACCCAGGTGGTGCTATATGTACTGACCTGGGTCTTTTTTTGGTTGTATAATATTTAGCGTTGGTGAGAGAAAAAATTCTCTCCCAACGCTGAATTTTTTGCAAAAAAATAGGAACACACATCAAATCTCATGTATAATTTAAATCA
>NZ_JRNB01000007.1 GCF_000758885.1 Peptostreptococcus sp. MV1
AAAGCATTTTTGTTACCATCAACGCTATATATTATAGAACCTTTTTTAAAAATTCTAGAAGCGATCAATATCGACCAATTACTCTATATGTTACATCTACCTGTTAACGTAAACTAAATCATTTTATTATCCTATATCACCTTTTATTAGGCTATAGAATACAATTTTCTTACTTATCTCTATGTCCGTCGCCTTTTCTCTTCTTAACAGTTGCCTGAGCTGCTGCAAGTCTAGCAATTGGCACTCTGAATGGTGAGCAAGATACATAGTTTAGTCCCTGCTTGTAGCAGAATTCAACTGATGATGGTTCACCACCGTGTTCTCCACATATACCTAACTTAAGGCCTGGCTTAGCACCCCTACCTAGCTTAACTGCCATTTCAACTAGTCTACCTATACCCTTCTGGTCTAGTACCTGGAATGGGTCTTTTTCTAGAACACCCTTTTCAACGTATTCACCTAGGAACTTACCAGCGTCATCTCTTGAATAACCGAATCCCATCTGAGTAAGGTCATTTGTACCGAATGAGAAGAAGTCAGCTACTTCTGCTATTTCGTCAGCAGTCACACAAGCTCTTGGTATTTCTATCATTGTACCTACTGTGTAGTCAAGCTTCATACCAGCCTTTTCCAATTCAGCATCTACAGTTTCTTCTATAATAGGTCTTAGCATCTTTAATTCGTTTACAGTACCGATTAATGGAACCATGATTTCTGGCTTAACATCTACGCCGTCCTTCATTGCTAGTATAGCGCCCTGTGCTATAGCCCTAGCCTGCATTTCACATATTTCTGGATATGTAACGGCTAGTCTACAACCTCTGTGCCCTAGCATTGGATTGAATTCGTCAAGGTCCATAACCCTCTTCTTAAGGTCACTAGCTGCTATTCCCATCTGCTTAGCAAGTTCTGCAATTGCTCCATCTTCATGAGGAAGGAATTCGTGTAGTGGTGGGTCAAGAAGTCTAACGTTACATGGTCTACCTTCCATAGCCTTGAATATTCCGTGGAAGTCTTCTCTCTGGAATGGTAGCAAGCTATCTAGAGCCTTTACTCTATCCTCTACATTATCAGCAAGTATCATCTTTCTAACTGCTGGTATTCTATCTTCTTCAAAGAACATATGCTCAGTTCTACAAAGACCTATACCTTCAGCACCGAACTCTATAGCCTTCTTAGCATCTCTTGGATTGTCTGCATTTGTTCTAACCATCATGTCTCTGATTTCGTCAACCCAAGCCATGAATACTCCGAAGTTTCCACCAACTTCTACACTAGTCATTGCTATCTGTCCTAGGTATACACAACCTGAAGAACCATCTATTGACATAAATTCGCCTTCCTTGATCACAAGGTCACCAACTCTAATTTCTCTAGCTGCTTCATCAACTCTAAGTTCACCACAACCAGCTACACAACACTTACCCATACCTCTTGCAACAACTGCAGCATGAGATGTCATACCACCTCTAGCAGTAAGTATACCTTCTGCACTTACCATACCTTCTATATCTTCTGGAGATGTTTCCTGTCTAACAAGGAGTACCTTTTCCCCAGCCTTTGCATGCTCTACTGCATCCTCTGCATAGAAGTATACCTGACCTGTAGCAGCACCTGGAGATGCTGGAAGACCCTTAGCCAACTGCTTAGCATCCTTTAGAGCCTTTGCATCAAATGTTGGATGCAATAACTGGTCTAACTGGTTAGGTTCAATTCTCATGATAGCTTCTTCCTTGTCGATTACACCATCATTTACTAGGTCAACTACTACATTTATAGCTGCCTTAGCTGTTCTCTTACCATTTCTAGTCTGTAGTATGTATAATTTTCCATTTTCTATAGTAAACTCAATATCCTGCATATCCTTGTAGTGAGCTTCTAGAGTCTGTGTAATCTCTACGAACTGCTTGTACATATCAGGCATTTCTTCCTTTAGAGTATCTATACTCTGTGGAGTTCTGATACCGGCAACAACGTCTTCACCCTGAGCATTGATTAGGTATTCACCAAATAGCTTATTTTCACCAGTAGATGGGTTTCTTGTAAAGGCAACACCTGTACCAGATGACATACCCATATTACCAAATACCATTGACTGGATGTTAACTGCTGTACCAAGGTTACCTGGTATATCATTTAACTTTCTGTATACTATAGCTCTTGGATTGTTCCAAGATCTGAATACTGCCTCTATGGCTAGCATCAACTGCTTCTTTGGATCCTGAGGGAAGTCTTCACCTATTTCAGCCTTGTATATCTTCTTGAATTCTTCAACGATTACCTTTAGGTCATCAGTTGTAAGGTCAAGGTCAGAACCATATCCCTTAGCTTCCTTTATCTTGTCAAGAACGTTTTCAAACTTGTACTTAGGAACCTCCATAGCAACGTCTGAGAACATCTGTATAAATCTTCTGTATGAGTCATATGAGAATCTTTCGTTGTTTGTAGCAGCGATTAGCCCCTTTACACTTGTGTCATTTAGGCCTAGGTTTAGGATTGTATCCATCATACCTGGCATTGAGAATACGGCACCTGATCTTACAGATACAAGTAGTGGATTAGTTTCACATCCAAGAGTCTTGCCCTGTTCTTTTTCAAGCTGCTTTAACTTTTCATCAATCTGGTCTAACACTTCCTGAACGATCTTGTGGTCCTTGTCATAGTAGTCATTACATGCTTCTGTAGTTATAGTGAATCCCTGTGGAACAGGAAGACCTATATTAGTCATCTCTGCTAAGTTGGCACCCTTACCACCTAGCAAACCTCTCATGTCCTTATTACCTTCGTCAAAACTGTAAACAAACTTTTTACTCATCTTTTCCTCCTAATATTATATTTCGTAATCTTTTAAAATGGCCACTCCATTTTCTTTTAATATATCCAATATTATACCTGCAGTCTCCTCAATGGCCTTATTAGCCACATTTATTACAGGACACTTCAAGTTTTTCATAACCTTATCTGAATAATCCAACTCTTCAAGTATTCTCTCCAACTTGGCATAGTTAGCCGTACCTGATAGTCCCATGGACTTTAGTCTCTCAACCCTTATAGTATTTAGCTTTTCAGGTGAATTGGTCAAACCAATTATCCTCTTTGTCTCTACCTGAGATAACTCTTTAGGAATAGGTACTTCTGGAACCAAAGGAACGTTTGCAACCTTCAGGTGCTTGTTCGCTAGGTACATACTTAGCGGTGTTTTTGATGTCCTAGAAATACCAACCAAGACTACATCCGCCTTCAATAGACCTCTAGGATCCTTACCGTCATCATATTTGACAGCAAATTCTATGGCCTCCACCCTATTGAAGTAGGACTTGTCCATCTTTCTGATTAAACCTGGTTCACCAAGTGGTTCAACACCAGATATCCTCTTCATCTTCCTCAATATATGAGTCAGAAGGTCCATATACTCTATATTTTCCTTCTCACAGTAATCCTTAGCATAGTTGGCTAACTCAGTGTCAACCAAACTATACATTACAAGAACTCTTTTACCTTTAGCCTCTTCAAAAACTTCATTTAACAAGTCTCTGTTATTTATATAAGAAAATCTCTTAATATCCCAATTTTCATGGTTTGGAAACTGGTAAATACATGCCTTAGCTATAGACCTGGCAGTTTCTCCCAGTGAATCTGATACAATGAATATCATCGAATTATTTTCCATATTACCTCCCATAAACTACCCATCAAAATTATTCAGTTATCTCGACAAATAGTCTATTAATTATAGTTTTTGATATTTTTCCTACAACTTTTATTTTTTGCTTGTCGTTGTCCTCATACCTCACAACTGGTAGACTGTCAACTTCTCTCTTCATCAACTTAGTAGCAGCCAAATTGATTCTTTCATCTTCCTCAACAGTAGCTATGTTAGGCATCCTAGTCATTATCATACCAACCGGTAGCTTATTGACATCTGATCCACCTAATGTAGCCTTCAACAAGTCCTTCCTGGATACTACGCCACATAAATAGTCGTCGTCATCGAGTATAAATACTCCTCCAGAGTCCTCCAAAAAAATATTTACTATTACATCATATACAGAATCACTTTGTCTAGCAGTTAGTGGTACACCCATAACGGAGGATACCTTAGTATTTTTCATGGATGAATTTTCATTGGAAAAATCTCCTTCACCGACATAAAAATATCCAACCTTAGGACGAGCATCCAAGATACCTGTCATTGTCAATACAACCAAGTCTGACCTTAGTGTTGCCCTAGTTACCTTTAGCTTTTCTGCAATTTTTTCTCCTGTAATAGGCTCATTTTCCTTTACTATAGCAATAATCTTCAATTGCCTATCATTCAGTTGGATAATAATCACCTACCTTATAACATATTTACTCTTAAGTAGAGTATCATATTCTTTATTAATATGATATACCGTTTCTATATAGTATATTATAATACTTGATGATTCATTAAGCAAGACTTATTTTTCAATATTTATATCGTGTCCTTATCATAATTTTAATACTAAACTTATTATGGCTTTATTAGCTTTTTATATTAGTTACTTTTTTCTACAACTTATTTGAAAATATTTTAAAAAATTAGCTGTTCATTGGAAACAACCAAGGAACAGCTACTACTTAATATAATATACACTATTTACTATTACTAACAATCACCCTACTCATAAGAAGGGCAGCCGATATAGCAACATTAAAAGACTCCGCCTTACCATACATGGGTATTTTGACCAAGATATCGGAATTATCTATCCAAAAATCATTTATGCCATTGGCCTCATTGCCCACTACAAGAGCACAGGATTCTGCATAGCTACTCTGATCATAATAATTATCCGTTGCTAGATAGCTAGATACTATTTGGACTCCCGAAGACTTCAACAAGTCAAAAATCTCCTCCTGACTCCCTATTAGCACATCAATATAAAAACTGGACCCCATGGCTGACCTCACTACTTTTGGATTATAAACATCCACACAGCCCTTAGTCATACAAATCAGGTCAAAGCCCATAGCGTCGGCAGTCCTAATAATGGTACCTGCATTACCTGGATCTTGAACCCTGTCCATTATAAGAATCTTCTTATGTTTGTCCGGATTGTAGTCTTCTTTAGAAAAATTCTTCATCCTTATCACTGCCATTATACCTTGAGAATTCTCTGTATCACTAATTTGGTCATAGAGGTCTTTTGATAAGGTATATAGGTTGATATCCCTAGTATCCAGTTCAAATTCAGTCCCCTCTCTCAATATAAGCATATCTATATCGGCCCCATGCTCAAGGGCCAACTCTACAGTTCTCAAACCTTCAGCAAGATATTTTTTCTCCTTACTCCTTTTCTTTGCCAGTAAGAGAGATTTTATTTTCTTAAATTTTTCATTGTCCTTACTCTTTATATAAGTCATCTTGCATTTCCTATCTTTTAACATATAAATCGCTACTAACCAATAGAGCAATCTCTTCTATAACCTTGGTCTGACCAGCTATAACTATAATATCTCCGTCTTCGAAATTTTGGCTAGGACTAGGTGGTACCTGGAAAGTTTCACCTCTCTTAACACCAACTACATTGATATTATACTTCTTCCTCACCATCAGGTCTATTAGGTTACTTCCTACCCATAGCTTTGGAACAGTAACTTCAAATACTGAATGAGTCTCATCCAACTGCATAAAGTCAACTACATTATCAAAGGTCAAGGCCTTGGCTATCTTTACTCCCATATCTGACTCTGGGAAGACAACCCTGTCTGCACCTATCTTTTTTAGGACATTAGCCTGTAGACTATCCTTGGCTCTACTAATAACAAGTGGTATTCCCGCTTCCTTGGCTATTAGGGTAGCCATGATAGATGCTCTTAGCTCCCCACCAATCGCTATTATAGCTACATCAAAGTTATTTAAACCTATGCTATTCATAGCCTGTTCATCTGTGACATCCAGTATTGCCGTACTTTCTACTTCACCAGATATCTGTTGAATTACATCTTCATCTATGTCTACTACCATTACTTCTTGGCCTGATTCTGTCAGGGCCTTGGCTGCAGATTCTCCAAACCTACCTCCACCTACTACTATAAACTGCTTCATCTTATATCCTCCTAGCCAACTAAGACTTTAGCTTCTGGGTATCTTACCCTTTTTCTCTTATTTTCACTTATAAAGGCAGTAAATATGGTCAAGGACCCTACCCTACCCGTAAACATCAAGGCCATTATTATTATCTTGCCAACACTGTTCAAATGATTGCTACCTGCCAGAGATAAACCTACTGTAGCAAGAGCTGACGATACTTCAAAGGCTGAAGATAATATATTAAAATGCTTTGGATCCTGAGTTATACTCAAAAGGTAAACCCCCAAAACCGCTATTGTAATTGCTATTATAAATACTCCTAGGGCCTTCCTAAAGGTAAATACATTTATCCTTTTGTGTTGAACTGTTATCTCGTTTTCATTTTTTATAAATGACTTTACTGCTATAAACAAAATCGCCGCTGTAGTAGTTTTAACACCACCACCTGTGGATGCTGGCGATGCACCAATAAACATGAGTATTATCATAACAAATAAAGTCGACTCTCTAAACTTAGTCAAGTCTATTGTAGCATAGCCTGCCGTTCTAGTGGTTACAGACTGGAAAAATGCTACCTGGAATTTTTCCCATAGACTCATCCCATCCATAGAATGGCCTATTTCTCCAAAAAATATCATCAAAAATCCACCTATTATCAATATGGCAGTGGTTACCAAGGCTAACTTGGAATTTAGACTTAATTTTTTAAAAGTTTTTTTGCTTACAACATTTATTATGACAGGAAAACCAATACCGCCCAAAATTATCAAAGCTGAGACAGTAAATACGATTAATGGTCTGTTGTAATAACTTATTATGGATGAATACTCGCCAGATACACTACCCATCAAGTCAAAACCAGCATTACAAAAGGAAGATATTGAAGTGAATATTGAATAACCTATACCATCTATAATACCAAATTGCGGTATAAATACAAAAGACAATATCAAGGCACCTAGACCTTCTATAATCAAGGTATACTTCAATACCTTTTTTATCAATTTTACAGAACCTGATAATTCTTCTTGATTCAAGGCTTCCTTTATCAATATACGCTGTCTTAGATTGATTTTCTTTCCAAATATTAAGGCAACTAGTGTACCTAGGGTCATAAAACCTAGACCACCAACCTGAATCAAAAATATTATTACCACTTTTCCAAATATAGACCAGTGAATACTGGTATCCACAACCACTAACCCTGTTACACATATGGCTGATGTCGCAGTAAAAAGGCCGTCAAGAAAACTTGTAGTCCTTCCACTAGCGGATGCCCAAGGTGTAGTCAAGAGTATGGCCCCCAATAAAATCAAAAAACCAAAACCTGCGACCATCATCTGCCCAGGTGATAAAATATACAGGGGCGATGGATGTATCTTGCTATTTTTCCTCATTTGTTCCTCCATAAAAAATCCTAGGTCTAGTAAAAATCCATAAATTTTAGGAATCCCCTACGAATCCCTAAAATTTGTAATCTAATGCATTTGACCTATAGATAGGCTTTTCATCACTATCTACTAATTCAAGGAATACTTTTTTCCTACCCTTATAATTCCCCTCTTTCAATAATAGTGTTTTTTCATCTATAAGGTATACCTCAGCCTTTTTGCCTCCTATGTATGCCCTTATATTTTTATTCATTGCTTGTCCCTTAAGATAAATCTTTCCATTTTTATTCACTATTGAGTCTAGTCTCATATCTCTAGTCCCAAGTTGCAATTTGTTGTCTTCTATTGCCTGTTCTGATTCCTTCAAAAAATACTTTTTACCAAATAAAATATCATACTGAACCAGTTTCAATTTTTCCTGATAATCTGACTTGTTTACTAAATAGGCATGCATCATATTCATCGGACCATATCTAAGCCCTGCAAGATCCATCACCATACTAGACAATTGATAGGCCTGAAAGTCTTTTGGCACGGACCTCTTCTTTATACCAAAATTATCTACTATGGTAAACAAGGATTCAAACTTATCTACACCAGACCTGTTGCTTGTAATTAAGTTTAAAGCTGGAAGATGATCTCCATACATAACTAAAACATATTTTTTATTTCTAGCATCTAGGCTGGCCTTCAAGTCTCTTACAAACATATCCATTTCATAAACCTGATTTGCGTAATAATTAATTTGATTTTGATCCGGTTTTTGTAACTTTGAATTTACGAGCTTGACCTTATATTCCATATCCATATTACTAGTTGGATATTTACTATGTCCTTGAGTAGATATAGTAAATATCATAGATTGCCCCTTGGCCTGGTTTAACTCTCCCATTATATACCTAGTCAAAAGTTTATCCTTTGGCCACCACATAGGAGTATACTCTACATTCGTCATTGACTCAAGACTAATAAATTTCTGATAACCTATATTTTCGTAACCCTCTCGCCTATTATAAAAATTAGCATTAAAGTTATGTATCGCTTCAGACCTATAACCATATGACCTCATTTGACTAGCTATAGAAATCGATGGCTTCTTTGCTAAAAATGTCTGATATGGTATTTCTCCCTGGTTTAGGTAGTCAAAATTACATCCGGACATAACCTCATACTCAGTCCTAGCTGTACCACCACCTGTAACTGGTACATTCATCAATCCAGATGTGTACCTACCCATTAATGCACGCAAATTTGGCATAGGATCTATATTAAAATTACAACCCTTCAACCTTGTAGGGTCCATAAAACCTTCCAGCTGAACAAATATTAAATCTGGTCTATCATCACCAGTCCTTATGTATCTCTTATCGTTTTTAACCTGCTTGTCTAAGTATGCTCTAATTGCATCTATATTTTCCTTATTGTATCCATGTGGTTTTCTTCTTATAGAGAGAAGACTTTCATCTGCGAAAGAAAAAACCAACCCATTTGTTTTATATGATAATTCCGGATCCCATGCTATTGCAGAAACAATTTTTGCCGCCTTTAGTTGAGGAACAACTATAAAAAATACAGTTGCTACAACCAAAAAAACAATAGAATTCGATGTCTTTCTAAGCCTGTTTTCTGTCTTGAACCTCATAAACAAGAAAACTGACAAGACCATAACGACTATTATAAATAAAATGGCAACTACCATAAACTTAATATCTAAAAACACATTTGCAATATTAAGTGCCTCCTTGTATGATATCAAGTCATATGGTGATAGGGGCATCCCCCTCAAGGTATATAAGACCGAACTACTAATAGCCAGTATCAATAGTAAGTTACTGGCTATATAATAATAGAATACTTTTCTTTTTAAGAACATAGATATGCCTAATATCATAAATATCAAAAAGTAATTTATAAAAAACTGGATTGGAAAATCTATGGCGAAGTCTATAAACCTTATAAAACTCCGCCTATTAATTGTCTCTATAAGACCAAACAAAAACAATGAATATATAGATAAAAATATTAAATCAAATTTACCTTCATATTTCTGCTTGTTGTATCTCATAGCTCTACCTATTTGTCTCAGCAGCACACCTAGTCAAGACGCTCTGACTGATTCCTCCCAAAGATACTAAGGATGTGGCTCCTCTTAGGACAGACTTGTCACTATTAGCACTTACCAAAACTATAGGAGCATTATTTCTACCTGCTAGTGGTCCACCTGTTAATGCATCGACTAGCTTGTAACCATCACTAAGTAAATATTTGAATGGTGTTTCCCTGTAGAAAGTTCTTATAACTTGTGAATTAGTTAAATATCTACTATTTCCACTAACACGAGTAGCTCCTAGAGAACTAACTAGTCTAGATGATATTGAATCTACACCACCGATTGCATATACATTTTTTGTAGATTCAGATATTGTTCTAGCCGTATTATTGATACTAGTTCCATTTGTAAGTAGGATTGGCTCCCCATCTCTAGCTGCTACAGCAGAGATACTCATGGCATCGGCCTCTCCCCTGCTTCCATTTGCTATAAATACCTTTCCAACGGCACCCTTTATATTTAAAATTTCGTTAGCTACATTATTACTAGTTTCATATCTATTTAGGCCTCCTATTCTCTTCACTGTAAAACCACCCTGGTCTCTCAGTCTGTTTTCTATGTTAGAACTTACAGAATTATCTGAGCCTATAATGTATACTTTCTTAGCTATTTCCATTCTTAACTGCGTTTCATTTGGTATGCTATCCCTGTGTACCAAAAGTATTGGTGCCTTTATTACACCTGCCAGACCACTGGCACTCAAACCATCTGCTAACTTGTTCCTATCTGCATTTACCAATATTACTGAGTCATATAGACCATATTCTCCTGCTATTCCACTAGCTGTAGCATATCTGTCTGATCCCTTTATCTGCTGTATTTCACTGTATGACAAGGCATTGGCAGAAGCCAAGCTACAAGCAAGCATAGTAAGTGACAATGCTAGAGATAAGGCTTTTTTCTTGATTTTCATATATTAACCTCCTATATTTTTTCTTGATATGAAAAGACAGCCATAAAGGCTGTCTTTTACTCTCTTCGAATACTATCTTTCGCACTCTTGGTTAGCAACTGTACAAGAAGTCTTGCAAGCAGACTGGCAAGAAGTCTGACATTCGCCACATCCACCCTTTGCTGCACTTTCCTTTAAAGTAGCCTTTGAAAGAGTTTTTACATGTTTCTTTTCCATAGTAATCCCTCCAAAATAAATTTTCTACATCAATTATACCACATATATGATAACTTGAGTAGTATTTTTCACATACTGCTTGGTATTACTGTTCTAACTTTTCTTCAACTTCAACAGCCTCTTCATCCTTGGCTGCCTTTTCAATAACTCTACCAATAGCCCATTTTTCAAATGGAACCTTAGTTCTATTTGGACCTAATTCAAGTATTATCCTATCTTCTTCAACCCTAGTTACCTTGGCTATTATACCTCCAACTGTAACTACTGTATCACCCTTGTCAATAGAATTTCTCATTTCATTAAGTTTCTTTTCCTTTTGCTTTTGCGGTCTTATTAGTATGAAATAGAATATTACAAATATTAATATCCATATACCAATTCCCATGACCATCTGGTTCTGTGGCATGATTATACCCTCCTTCTATATAAAGTCATATATGTTATATTATAAACCATCTATCCCTTATTTACCATAATATTTTGCAAAGAAGTCGTTTTTGAAGTCTAAAAGTCTATCTTCTCTAATAGCCTGTCTGACATTTTCCATCAGTTTTAGCAGGAAGTGAAGGTTATGGATAGTAAGGAGTCTAGCCCCTAATATCTCATTACACTTTATCAAGTGCCTAATATAGGCCTTTGTATAGTTCCTGCAAGTGTAGCAATCACATTCTGGGTCCAAAGTCGTAAAATCCTCTGCATAGGATGCGTTTCTTACTACGACCTTACCCTGACTAGTCATTGCAGTACCATTTCTAGCTATCCTAGTAGGTAAAACACAGTCAAACATATCAATTCCCCTCAATACACCTTCCAAGAGGTCATCCGGCGAACCTACACCCATCAGGTACCTAGGCTTGTCTTCTGGTAGTAGAGGCACAGTGTAATCCAAGACTTCATACATCATTTCCTTTGGCTCTCCAACACTCAGGCCTCCAATGGCATAACCTGGCAGGTCAATAGCCGTAATTTCCTTGGCCGACTGTTCCCTAAGATCCTTATACATACCACCCTGTACTATTCCAAATAGAGCCTGCTTTTCAGGATACTTGTGAGCCTCTTTACACCTCTCTAGCCACCTAGTAGTTCTCTCCAAAGAATTCTTGACATACTGCCTGTCTGCTGGATAAGGAGCACATTCATCAAAGGCCATCATTATATCTGAACCTAGAGAATTTTGTATTTCCATTGCCTTTTCAGGTGATAAAAAGTGCTTTGAACCATCTAGGTGGGACCTAAATTCTACCCCTTCTTCCTTTATCTTTCTAAGTGGGCCTAGACTAAATACCTGAAAACCACCACTATCTGTCAGGATTGGCTTGTCCCAATTCATAAACTTATGTAGACCTCCTGCCCTTTCTATTAGGTCATGGCCTGGCCTCATATACAGGTGGTAGGTATTGCTCAAAATAATCTGTGACCCTATCTCCTTTAGTTCCTCTGGAGTCATGGCCTTTACTGTAGCCTGTGTACCTACTGGCATAAATATTGGGGTCTCTATAATCCCATGTGGAGTATGAAGCCTACCCAACCTAGCTCCAGTTTGCTTACACGTCTTTATTAATTCATATCTAACTGCGTACATATACTTCCTTTCATCATTTTATTTATATAATATCAATACGTATATTTTTTATTTTTTTATATATCTACCCCAATTCTTTAGGCACGTTTGCTTTACATCCAAGTACCATGTCTATAATACAAGACCCCTATTTTAGGAACATTGCGTCCCCAAAGCTAAAGAACCTGTACTTTTCATCTACTGCCACCCTATAAGCATTGAGTATATTTTCCCTACTAGATAGGGCACTAACTAGCATAATCAAGGTAGATTCTGGTAGGTGGAAATTGGTGATTAGGTTATCACATAACTTGAACTCGTACCCCGGATAAATAAATATATCCGTCCATCCACTTCCAGCCTTGAGTCTTCCATCCGGTCCACTGGCTGACTCAATTGTCCTACAACTAGTAGTACCTACACATATAACCCTCTTGGACGACTTTTTTGCATCATTGATCATATCTGCAGCCTCTTGAGACACACTATAAAATTCAGAATGCATCTTGTGCTTGTCGACATCGTCCACCTTGACTGGCCTAAATGTTCCCAAGCCTACGTGCAGGGTTACAAAGGCTGTCTTGACCCCCTTGGCCCTAATCTGGTCTAATAGCTCGTCTGTAAAATGAAGACCTGCTGTAGGAGCTGCTGCAGAACCATTATGCTTGGAATATACTGTCTGGTACCTATCCTTGTCCTCTAACTTTTCAGTAATGTATGGCGGTAGGGGCATATTTCCCAATTCATCTAAAATTTCCTCAAAAATACCATCGTAGTCGAATGTTACCAACCTGGACCCGTCAGCCAATATATCTACAACATCTGCAAATAGCTTGCCTCCACCGAAAGAAAATCTAGAACCTATCTTGGCCCTCTTACCCGGCTTGACAAGCGTCTCCCAAGTGTCATCCTCATTTCTCTTCAACAGCAAAAATTCCATCTTACCGCCGGATTCTACCTTTTCGCCTATCAACCTAGCTGGTATAACCCTAGTATCGTTTAAGACTAGGCAGTCTCCTTCTTCCAAATAATCTATTATATTTTTAAAAACCTTATGTTCTATCTCTCCTGTTTCCTTATTCAATACCATTAACCTAGAACTAGACCTGTCCTTGATAGGAACCTGGGCTATCAGCTCATGTGGTAAATCATATTTAAAATCACTAGTTTTCATACCTCACCTCATTCATATTTGTTTACATCGACTATTTATTTTTTTCTTCGTATGGTATACCTAAGTGTTGATAGGCCCTTGGCATGGCTATCCTACCCCTAGGTGCCCTATTGATAAAGCCCAACTGTAGCAGATAAGGCTCGTATACGTCTTCTATTGTATTCCTGTCTTCTCCTATAGAGGCAGCCAGGGTATCTAGTCCCACAGGACCCCCGTTAAACTTCTCTATAATTGTCATCAGGAGCTTCTTGTCGACAAAGTCCAAGCCTAGAGAATCTACCCCCAATAGTTCCAAAGCTGCCTGCGCCACCTGGTCTGTGATATTTCCATCTGCCTTGACCTGGGCAAAATCCCTAACCCTCTTTAACAATCTATTAGCTATTCTTGGCGTTCCCCTAGACCTTCTTGCTATTTGAATTGCCCCGTCATCCATTATTCCGGCACTTAATATTCCAGATGACCTACGAACAATTTCAGCCAATTCATTTTCCTTGTAGTAGTCTAGCTTACAAATAACACCAAACCTATCCCTCAAAGGATTCGTCAGCATACCAGCCCTAGTCGTCGCACCTATAAGCGTAAACCTAGGTAGGTCCAGCCTAATACTTCTGGCTGAAGGCCCCTTACCTATTATTATATCCAGGCAGAAATCTTCCATGGCTGGATATAGGACCTCTTCGACACTCCTGTTGATTCTATGAATTTCATCAATAAACAAGACATCATTTTCTTGCAGATTTGTCAAAATAGCAGCCAAATCACCTGCCCTCTCAATGGCAGGACCCGAGGTAATCCTTAAATTAACTCCCATTTCATTGGCTATGATGCCTGCCAGTGTAGTTTTACCAAGACCTGGAGGTCCATATAAGAGAACATGATCCAGGGACTCATTTCTCGACTTGGCAGCATCTATAAAAATCCTCAACTGCTCCTTAGATTTTTCTTGGCCCAGGTATTCATCTAGTGACTTGGGTCTCAAACTATTTTCTATATCAAAATCCTCTTCCTTCATACTGGAAGTAATTAGACGCTCTTCATCCACAATACCTACCTCCTATTAGAATTTGAAATTTGTCTTCAAAATATACTCTAGGGCCTTCTTTACTATATCTTCAACCCCCATACCAGCTTGCTTTACAAAGTCCACAGCCACCTTGGATTCCTGACCAGTATAACCCAGTGCAACCAAGGCATCTATAGCCTCACCATCGCTAGTAGTCGGAATTGATGCAGTCGGTTCATGCCCCATGTCTTCTAGGCTTATTGCCAATTTACCCAGCTTGTCTTTTAATTCCAAGACCATTCTCTCTGCAGTTTTCTTACCGACACCTGGAGCCTTTGACAAGGTCTTGGTATCGGAGCTAGAAATATACAGGTGGAGCTGGGATGGTGTCGCAAAGGAAAGAATCGCTAGACCCAGCTTTGTTCCTATCTTTGACACTGACGTAAGCAGGTTGAACATTTCCAGCTCTTCCTTTGTATAAAAGCCACACAAGCTAATATCGTCCTCTCTCACAATCATCTTGGTATATATCTTGACCCTCTCACCCTCCTGTAATTGGGCTATTGTGTTGCTGGATACATTCAACTTGTATCCTATATCATTATTTTCTAGCAAGACATGGTCTATACCTATCTCTTCAACAATTCCCTTAATATATCCTATCATTTAATCACTCCTATTTATCAAACTTACTCAATTCCTTACCCATCCTATTAGAATGTGCATGACAAATAGCCACAGCCAAGGCATCTGCTACGTCATCCGGCTTTGGAATTTCTTTTAGATTCAAAAAAGAAGTAACCATCTTTTGAACCTGAGACTTGTCAGCCCTACCGTATCCACATACACCCTGCTTGACCTGTAGGGGTGTGTATTCATAAGTTGGCTTTGCATGATGTTGGCAAGACAGGAGGATAACACCCCTGGCCTGGGCAACTGTTATTGCAGTCTTGACATTCTTATTGAAAAATAATTCTTCTATACCAACCTCGTCTATATCGTACATATGAAAGAGTTGGTTCATACCCTTGTATATCCTCTCCAACCTCTCCACAACACTCATACCGGCTGGAGTAGTTATAGCACCATAATCTATGGTCCTAAACCTACTATTCTTATATTCAACCAGTCCATAACCAATAATGGCCAAGCCTGGATCTATTCCCAAAATTATCATAATACCTTCCTCTATTGGTCCTATGCCTAAATATGCATTACTCTTTATTTTATCACATATAAAAAAATATAACAATTTGTTTTAATACAAATATTTTTTTATATTCTCTTAGTTGTCAATACATATGTTACACTTACGAGAAAGTTTTTCAAAATACTTATTCAATTGTGTAACATATGTTATAGCACATTACATTTTAATACAAATATTTTTTTATATTATATATCATTTTTTTATATCAAATGCTATAATATACTTACTATCACTTGACCATCATAATGATTGCTTGTTGATATTATACAGCGGGTATAATTACGTAAATATTTAAGGCTATTAGGAGGCTTATCATGGATATTACTCAACTCAGTAGCAGACTCGTAGAATACAGAAAAAATAATAATATGACCATTAAAGACTTTTCGGATATCTCAGGTATTAGTACTGCCCTACTTAGCCAGTTAGAAAGAGGTGTCGGAAACCCTAGTCTAAGTGTTTTAAATGCAATATCTGAAACGATGAACATCAGTCTTTCATCTTTATTTGAAGAGCCTGTTATTTTAGAAAATTTGGTAAAGAGATCGGAATCTTTGTCTACTGTCATATATCCAGACAGAGATAATCTGGAATTTCAATTATTGACAACTAGGTCTAATACACTAAATATATATCTACTAAGAATAATATTTAACTCTCATTCCGAAACAAGCTACCAACCCTTAGGTAAAAATAATTCTGATGAGATTATTCATATAGAAAAGGGAAGCCTTACTGTTCAAACTAACGACGGTAAGTCAATCCTTTTGAGAAAGGGAGATACCATGAGGATTACACCGGACCTAAAATATAAATTTAAAAATATATCCGTCAACAAGGTGTACATCATATTTGCAACGAATAAAATAGAACTTAGGTAGGTTTATTCCATCTTTTAACGAACTTAATTTATTATATAAAACCCCCTAACCCAATAGACCAATATGAACCAAGCTACCAATCATTAGATTTTTAGGTCTAACTTTTGAGAGTCAGTTCAATAAGGCTATAAGGTTAGGGGGTTTTGGTTGATTTTATATACCTTGAGTTATTTAGTCTTAATTAATGTAACTCAAGTTGCTTATCTGTCTAATACTACTATCTCTAGATTTCTTCTGCCAAAATTCCTCATATTACTGGCAGACTTCATAAATATATCTATCATAGTTCCTCTAATGATACCGCCAGTATCATTTGCTATAAATACTTTGTCAAAATATGGTACATATACCTTAGAGCCAAGAGGAATAACCCTCGGATCCACAGCTATAGTACCCCATCTTGGCCTCTGACCAGAAGCAGTCATTGTATCTCCTGAATAAGCACTCGCATTAGATATATACTTCTTTCCCGTACCAATATAGTTACCACGCTTATCGTAATACTTGACCTTGCCGTTAGAAGTTGAATTTGCATAAGCACTTGTCTTGCTTGCTGGCACTTGCCTATTATAGCTTCCATCCCTATTAAATTCATATGTCTTGCCGTTTATATTCTGGATGCCTGTTACCATCTGTCCAGAAGAATTAAAGTAGAACCATAATCCACTAATCCTGTTCCATCCCTTAAGATTTTTTCCATCAGAGCCAACATAGACCTGCTTGCCGTTAGATATACTCCAACCGCTAGTTGCTAGTATAGACTCAGCATTAGACATACTTCCTCCAAATGCAAAAAATAATATAAAAGTCATACAGACTATCTTACCTAATATTTTTTTCATAAATATCCTCCTCAGTTAGATAAATAAATCTAAAATTTTACCTACCTTTTTCTTTTTGAATAATTTTATTCATTTTTGTCAGACAATATTGTTTACATATTTGTAACTTTTGTTTTATTTTTGTTACATTAGTACTGCCAACTTCTTTATTCTAATACAAAAATTACAAAAAAGCAACTATTTTTTACTTCTAAAGGAGTACTTACACCTTCAAACGCTTGAAAGTACTAACTTGTACCCTTGTAATAAAAGTTACATTTTGTAACTAGTTTTACTTTTTAGATTCCCTCAACCTATAGAAATAATGCATTAATAACTTCATTTTTCAGAAAAAATATACCTATTTATCCGCACATGCTTTGATAAAGGTATTTACCGTAATTAGCAAAATTAAAATAAATACAAATTTTTATCTATAGCTTTCATTTCAGCCTACTATACTATATAATTAATTATAGCGAATATATATTAGATAAAAAATCTAGATTGGTGGTGTAATATGACTTTAACAATAAGTATGCAAACAATTTTATTTATACTGGCTATACTTGGATGCATGGTACTTGTGGCCCTGATTATTTTATTAAAAAAACTGATAAAATTAATCGAAAATGTGGACAATCTCCTAATCCAAAATACTACAAATGTTGGACTTACAATAGCTAAATTGCCTACTATATTGGAAAATGTGGATGCTATTAGTGACAATGTGAAGGAAGTGAGTGAAGTAGCAGTAGATATAGGCGATGATATAAGCACAGCCAAGGATAAATTCAAGACAGGTATCGTAAAATCTGCTAGCTTGGCAGTCAAGGCCAAGGATCATTTCAAAAAGAATTAAATTTTAATTGGATTAAAAGGACCCTCTTATTGAGGGTCCTTTTAGTGTGATTTTTAATAAAAATACTACCTATATACAGTTAAAAATACAGTTAAAATATCGATAATATACACATTATATATTTGGACAAAAAAAGAGACGTCCAAACTCGGTACGTCTCACTATGTCAAAACTATGCTAAATGTTCCTTAGCAACTGCTACTAACTTAGCAAATCCTTCTGGATCAGCTATAGCTAATTCAGAAAGCATCTTTCTGTTAACTTCTACTCCAGCCTTCTTTAGACCGTTCATGAACTTAGAATAAGACATGTCATTCATTCTACATGCTGCATTTATTCTCTGTATCCAAAGCTTTCTAAAATCTCTCTTTTTCTGCTTTCTACCAATGTAAGCATTCTTTAACGCCTTCATTACAAACTGGTTTGAAGTCTTGAAAAGCTTACTTCTTGATCCCTGGTATCCCTTTGCAAGCTTTAATACCTTTTTATGTCTCTTATGGGCATTCATACCCTTCTTTACTCTTGCCATTTCTAAACCTCCTAAATACTAATCTTACTTGTATGGTAATAATTGTGCTATTCTCTTTGCATCGCCATCACTTACTAAAGTTGACTGTCTCAAGTTCATCTTAGTCTTAGGTGATTTCTTTGTAAGTATATGACTCTTATAAGCCTTTGCTCTCTTTAGCTTTCCGCTTCCTGTTCTCTTTAATCTCTTTGCTGCACCTCTATGTGTTTTCATCTTTGGCATAACAAAATCCTCCTCTCAATATTTATCTATTTTTTTGGATCTATAATTGCAACCATATTATTTCCCTCAAACTTAGGGGCTTTATTTGGTTCTCCAAACTCACTCAACATGTCAATAAACTTCAACATTACTTCCTTACCGATGTCCTTGTGACCAAGCTCTCTACCTCTGAATCTCAATTCAACCTTGACCTTGTCACCCTTCTGCAAGAACTTAGCTGCCTGATTTGCCTTTGTCTTAAGGTCATTATCTCCAATACCTGGTCTAAGTCTTACTTCCTTGACATTTATTATTTTTTGCTTTTTCTTTGCTTCCTTTTCCTTCCTGGCCTGCTCATACTTGTACTTACCATAGTCCATGATCTTGCAAACAGGTGGCTTAGCATTAGGTGATATCATTGCAAGGTCCAGATTCTTTGAACTTGCCAACTCCTTTGCCTGCTTTGAAGTAACTATACCTAACTGTTCTCCTGTATCAGAAATCAACCTGACTTCCTTTACTCTTATTTCTTCATTGATCGCTAGTTCTTTACTAATATTAGAACACCTCTACTTTCTTAAAAATAAAAATTTCTCACCGAGAAATCTCTTCAGTACGAAAAAAAGACGGATATAAAAATCCGTCATAAGTCCTAAAATAAAACAGCAAAATAAACTACTGATTAAACTTATACAACCCTACTAGCGGTGCTGTAAGGTGAGAACGGATTCTACTTCTTTTCACTACTTGACTAGTATAATACAAAAAACCGTCCCTGTCAATCCATTTTATTAATTATGCTGAAATAATTTCATATCCATCTTCTGTAACCAAAATCTGGTGTTCCCATTGGGCAGATAGACTTCCATCCTTAGTATATGAAGTCCAACCATTTTTCTTGTCTACATATACCTGTGGTCTACCGGCATTTATCATAGGCTCTATAGTAAACACCATACCAGGAACCATCAACATACCTGTATCTCTTCTTCCTACATGAGATACAAATGGTTCTTCGTGGAATTCATTACCTATACCATGTCCACCGAACATAGTAACTACAGAATATCCCTTAGACTCTGCATACTCCTTTATAGCTGCACCTATGTCACCAATATGACCCCAAGGCTTTACCTGGTCTAGACCTATATTTAGGCATTCCTTAGTCACTTCAACTAGCCTTCTAGCTTCCTCGCTTACGTCGCCTACCATAAACATCCTTGATGCATCTGAAAAATATCCATTTTTTATAGTCGACACATCGACATTTATGATATCACCATCCTTCAGTATTATATCTTCAGATGGTATACCATGGCAAACCTCGTTGTTTATAGATGTGCAGCAACTCTTTGGAAATCCCTCGTAATTTAGTGGGGCCGGTATAGCGTCATGCTCAACAGTATAGTTATGAACTAGCTTATTTATGTCCTCGGTAGACATACCCGCAACGATTTTACCTTCTAGGTGGTCTAGAACACCTGTATTGACCTCTGCGCTAACCTTTATAGCCTCTATTTCTCTTGGAGTCTTTATATTAAATCTATCCGGCACAAGATGGCCCTTCATAGCATATTCTCTTATCTTGTCGTCCAAATCCATGTGGCACTTCTTGTACTTTAATCCACTGCCACACCAACACTTATCATTTCTATCCATATATATCCTCCTCTTTTATTTAATTAGACCCGACTAATCTATTCATAGATTTTATAAGCCTACTCACAAATTAGATTAATCTATAATTGCTTATTTCTGCTTGTCCATATCTATTATACCAAATAAACTCAAATATTATAGAACTTTTTAAAATTATTTGCAAAAGGTCTTTTAATATTAATATATATCAAAAGAGAATATTTATTGTATGGGTACAAAGTCTATTTTTTATTCATATTGGGTACAGTCGTTGACTTTTCGACCCATAAATTGATAGAATTGTACTTGTAATTATATACTTTTAAAAAATTAGGAGGAATTATGAAAAACAAAAAAATCGCAAAGCTAACTCAATCAGCTATACTAGCTGCACTTTGCTTTGTAACATTCACGTACCTACAGATCAAGATACCAGTTCCAGGAGGAGATGCTACATCTATCCACTTCGGTAATGTATTCCTAGTACTAGCTGCCCTACTAATAGGTGGTTTCTACGGCGGTCTAGCTGGAGCAATCGGTATGACAATTGCAGATATAATGGACCCAGTATATATCCTAGTTGCACCTAAGACTTTTGTTCTTAAGCTATGCATAGGTTTAATCGTTGGTTTAATTGCCCACAGAATAGGCAGAATAAACCACACAAACGATCCAAAGAAAGTCTTTAAGTATGCCCTATCAGGTTCAATCATAGGTATGGCATTCAATGTTTTTGCAGATCCTATAGTAGGATATTTCTACAAGATATACGTATTAGGTCATCCTGCCGATGTAGCAAGCGTACTTGCTAAATTAAGTGCTGGAGTAACATTCTTTAACGCTATTACAACAGTTATAATCGCTATGTTACTATATACTGCACTTAGACCTATATTGGTAAAATCAAATCTTTTGGTTGATTACGATATCATTGAAGACAAGTAAGCTTGTTTGCATGTAAATTAGTACATAAGAATACCTTAATAAACCTATTAAACCAAAATAAAGAAGGAAGCTAAAATTTTAGTCTTCCTTCTTTATTTTCGTTATAATCATCCTTACTCTAGAAAATATCAAATCTTAAATACTACTCCAATAATCCCAGCCAAGACTATCAAAAGAATAGGATGAGGCTTCTTGTATTTTTGCAATAAAAAAATCAACCCCGCCAAGGCCAGGGCAGGCCACCTAAAATATCCAATTAGATTTCCCTTATTCTCCATATCCAGCAAGGAAATCTGTATTACACTAAAGGCCGCTGCCAAAATAAGTCCACTAGAAGCTGGTCTCAAACCATAAAAGATACTCTTGACAGTTTGAGATTCCTTAAACTTGTCCAAAACCCTGTATACAATAACTATGATAATTAAGGATGGCAATACCATGGATATAGGCCCTACAAGAGACCCCAAAACTCCAAATTGCTTGAAACCTACATAAGTAGCCATATTTATACCAGTTGGTCCCGGAGTACTCTGGGCTATAGCTACCATATTGGCCACATCTACAGCCGTATACCATCCAGTTTTCCTACCTATGTCATACAAAAATGGCAGTGTAGCAAGCCCCCCACCGACTGCAAATAGGCCTGTAGTAAAAAAGTAGTAGACTAACTTAAAAATTCCCGGCATTTAGTCCACCTTCTTTCTTATCTTTAAATACTGGATCAAAAATCCTAGGATACCAGCTACTATGACCAATACAAATGGTGAAACCACGTGCATGATAGCGACTATAGCTACCAGAATAAAAATAATAGCTGTTGGTATATCTATGACCGACTTCTTAGCCATATTATAAACTGCATTTAAAATCAATACACATACACAGGCCCTGATACCATTAAAGGCATGGACTACTGCAGGTAAACTTGCAAAATTTGACAAAAAAGCCGCTACTATACTTATAATTACGATAGACGGAAATATTACCCCCAGTGTAGCAGATATAGCCCCTATAAGGCCTGCTATCTTGTAACCCACAAATGTCGCCGTATTTACAGCTATTACACCTGGCGTTACCTGACTGATGGCAAAATAATCCAAAACCTCATTTTCAGTGGCCCACTTGTGGTTGTCTACAACCTCCTTCTGAATCATAGGTAGCATGGCATAACCACCACCAAAGGTAAAACTACCTATCTTCATAAAGGCCACAAATAAATCAACTATTAGCTTCATCTTTTATCCCTCCATAATATAGATTATATAGGGCAAAACAAGTCCTATTTGGCATCTTCCTTCACTTCTTCAAACATCCACCTAGTAGCTGCACACTTTGGACATACCCAGTCTTCTGGAAGATCCTCAAAGGCAGTTCCTGGCTTGATGCCATAATCAGGAACACCTAGAGCTGGATCATATACAAAACCACATGGCCTACATCTGTACTTCTTTGTCCTATTTTCCTTACTCATAATAACCTCCATATCAAATACATTAAAATAACAACATATAAAAACTTCTCTTCAATATCTATTATAGTATAAGTTTAAATTTTTGCAAAAAAAGTTTGAACAAATATATTTTTGACAAACCATAAAAAAACTAATTCCTGCAAACGAAAAGGCTGATATGAATAACTCCTGTCACACATACCAGCCTGAATATATACTTACTATAGACCTAGGAAGAATCTACCCATAGCATCAGCAGCTATTATAGCACTGCATACCTTGTCTTCATCCACCTCAAATGGCATATTGTGCATAGTATCACCCTCTGCACAAGCCAGTCTAGCAACATCCATTAATCTTTCCTTGTCTACATCCTTGGCACCAAGTTCCTCAAGTGTAACTGGTAGTCCCATATCAATACAGAAATTGAATATCTCTTCAAGCTCTTCTGATGGGGCGTTTTCCAATACTAACTGAGTAAGCGTACCAAAGGCCACCTTCTCACCGTGGTACATATGATGACACTCTTCTAAGGCAGTCAAACCGTTGTGAATAGCGTGTGCACCTGCCAAACCAGCAGACTCAAATCCAAGACCACTTAATAGAGTATTGGCTTCAATCACTTTTTCTACAGCCTCTGTACATACTCCAGCTTCAAGGGCTATCTTGGCCTTTAACCCCTCTTCTAACAATGTGTCCAGACACAACTTAGCCAAGGCAATAGCAGCCTCTGTAGTCTTTCCACCTGCACATGATATAGCACCACTAGCCTTACAAGCTCTAGCCTCAAAATAAGTAGCCAAGGCATCACCCACACCTGCCACAGTCAACCTTACTGGCGACTTTGAAATAACCTCAGTATCCATCATGACTATGTCTGGATTTTTTGGTAAGAACAAATACTGGTCAAATACACCATCTTCAGTATACAAAACTGATAGGGCGCTACATGGCGCATCTGTTGACGCTATTGTAGGACAAACTACCACTGGCATCTTTGTATAGTAGGCAACCGCCTTGGCAGTATCTGCCACCTTACCTCCACCAACGCCGACAATTATATCGCAATCTCCCTGGTTTACATACTTGTCGATAATCCTATCAACCTCTACCTTTGAACACTCCCTATTAAAATAGCAAACCTCCATACTGGCCTGTGAAGCATCAAAACCTGCCTCTATTCCTGCACCAACCCTCTTGTAACCTGATTCTGTTATCAAAATCAGGGCCTTCTTTCCTAAATTTTCCACATACTGACCTAGTTTCTTCAATTCACCAGGACCCTGTATATATTTACTTGGACTAATTAATATCTTTGACATTTTATCTCCTCCTAAAAAATCAATTTCCTTAATATTAGCACAATTCTTGCAAGTTAACAAGGATTTTTTGTTAAATTTTTAATAAAAAATACCAAACAAGAAAAATAGCGTTAAAGGTCAGCTTACCCTCAACGCTATTTATTACCTAGCAACTATATATAATATTTATTAATTATTTGTGTAATTGTCAAAGTATCCCTGTACTAGTACTATTGGTGTACCCTTGTCACCAGAACCACTTGTAAGGTCACATAATGATCCTATTAGGTCAGTCAATCTTCTTGGTGTAGTACCTTCAGATTCCATCTTACCTACCAATGAAGCATCCTTTGACTTGATTCTTTCAGATATAGCTTCCTTAAGAGCCTCACCTGATAGATCGTTAAAGTCATTGTCTGCTAGGTACTTCAACTTCAATTCGTTTGGTGTACCTTCTAGACCTTCTGTATAGGCTGGTGATACTACTGGGTCAGCAAGCTCCCAAATCTGTCCTACTGGATCCTTGAAAGCACCGTCTCCATATACCATTACCTCTATATGCTTGCCTGTCTTCTTTAGCAACTTATCCTGTATTTCGTATACTAGGTCAGTACATTCATTAGGGAATAGCTTTACGCTGTCCTCTGTAGACTTGTTTGACCCTAATAGACCGTACATAGTATTGTAACCACTACCATCTACTGACTCACTCAAAATTTCGTTCATACCGTAAACTGTAGCTCCAGCAGCCTTTAGAATCCTGCTAGTTCTCTTTCTAGTATGTATATCACAATTGATTACGTTCTTAGTGTAGTTCAAGATTTCTGTTGCATGGTTGGCAAATACTATTTCCACATCAGCACCAGCTGACCTGATTACTTCACTATAGTAGTCCACATAGTCTACACCTGTAAAAGGATGGATATTCTGTCCAAATAATTCCCTGTATTTTTCAAGTGTCAAAACAGTTGAATATGGGTCAATTCCATTGTCGTCCAACTGGTCTTCTGTCAATAACTGGTTACCTACTTCATCCCTTGGATATGATAGCATCAATACAATTTTCTTTGCGCCCATAGCCATACCCTTTAGGCAGATGGCAAATCTGTTACGAGAAAGGATTGGGAAGATTACACCTACAGTTTCTCCACCGAACTTAGCCTTTACATCCTTGCCTATTGCCTCTATAGAAGCATAGTTACCCTGACTTCTTGCAACGATAGATTCTGTAATACCTATTACGTCCCTATCACCTAATTCAAATCCATCTGTCTTAGCTGCTTCAATAACTGAATCAACTACTATTTCTGATAAATTGTCACCCTGACGAATTATAGGGCAACGAACTCCACGTGCTACTGTACCAATATTTCTTGTCATACTATATTCTCTCTTTCAATTTACTTCAAATTTACTTGTAGGTCATCTAGCCAATCTCTCTACCACAGACCAGCCTGCCTATAAAGTCTTTTTACTTATACCAAGTACCTTAATATATAATACTACAAAAGACATAATTAAAAAAGAAGAAATCGAATATTTTTTTGATTTTTCATAAAAATGTTTAAATCATCCTGTCTATTTTCTATGCATTAGGATTTATCATTAGAAATACGCTTGCTAGAAAAATTTTTAATATTACTTTTAGAATAATTATCTCTTGGGTATAATTATCCTATAAAAAGTAGTTAATACCTGTAAAATAATTAGTAGAATATATATTTAATAAAAATCGGAGGAAGCAAATGAAAAACGTGACATATAAGGTTAGAATTAAAAATATAATTGATGAAGGCAAGAAGAGAGCAACATATGTCTTTGAAAAGCCAAAGGAATTTTCTTGGCAGGAAGGTAGTCATATATCTCTAGCCCTTGAAGAAGGTCTAACAAATGGCCAAGTAAACAAAGACCTAATGAGAAAATTTTCTATATCAACTACACTTGATGAGGGTGTTATATCCATATCAACTAGGCTAGATAGTAGTGATTCCATCTACAAGAAAAAACTATCTACTCTATGCCCTGGTGACCAGTGCTATATATATGGTTGTGAGTCAAAAATGCCAATTAGAAGAGAAGATAAAAATCTTGTATTTATATCTATGGGTGTTGGAATGGCAACGATGAGGCCAATTATAAGGACTTACCAACAAGACCAGACTGGTGTAAGGTCTGTAAAAAATATATGTGTAGATAGGACCGGTGACCACCTATATAAGGATGAAATTTCTTGTGACAAAAGCTTGAATATAGATACTCTTGTAGCAAAATCAAGGGGTGAATTCAAGGATATTTTAAATGACGGACTTTCCATTGACTATAACGATTCCATTTTTTATATTGTTGGTAGCAATGAATTCCTAAAAGATACTATAAAATTATTAAAGGACAAGAATGTCAGAAAGGAAAATATAATGATAGACAAGTCCAGCGAAAGCCTAGAAAAATACTACAACGTGCCTAGTTATGAGACTATGAAAGTTAAGGACTACCAGAAATTCTCCTCTAGTTTCATGCCACTAGGATTGACTCCTGGAGCATGCTCATGTGGTGGTAACTGTACATGTAAGTAGGATAAAACAAGATATAAATAAGCAAGCTAACAAGAAAGGGTGGTAATACTATAAATCCACCCTTTCTTGTTAGCTTTTAACCGTCAACGTTTGAACTTATATCCAAAACATTATAAATAATCTATCAAAAATTCTTTGTAATTACACTTACAAAAATACTAACTCTTATCTAGCCTGCAAATCGGGATACATCATATATCTTCAGAATCAATTACTTTATATCCTAAAGAAATCAATTTTTCAGCAAACAAGCCTCTGCCAGAAATTAGAGTTCCAGAAAAGCTACCATCATATATTTGATTGACTCCAC
The DNA here is from genome assembly GCF_000758885.1 of Peptostreptococcus sp. MV1. Lineage (GTDB taxonomy): Bacteria > Bacillota > Clostridia > Peptostreptococcales > Peptostreptococcaceae > Peptostreptococcus. The sequence goes on from NZ_JRNB01000007.1 coordinate 27,148, forward strand.
AACTAGGGCTTCGCGATTGCAATACAGCACATTTTACATCCAAGTCTTTAATCTTATTATATGCCTCACTAGCACCTTTATAAAAAAATTCAGTTTTATCTTCTCCATTGATATTAATAACACGACCATTTACAATCTCACAACTAGGTCTTGGGGTAGGCAATCCACCCATGACCTCTGGGCAAACCGTCACTATTTCATGGCCTTCCAAAAAGTCTAATACACGCTTGTTGTAGTTGTTTTTACCATTGTATTTACAATTTTCACCTACAAGACATGCACTTACAATAATTACCATATATAAATCCTCTCTTAAAACATCTTCATCTAGTCTATCTAAATTTTGTGGTGCAGATCAAATCAACTTGATATTGCAATTTTGGAAGAAAAAAGTCTTTACTTCCATAGCTAATAATAAGTATCTATTTTTCAATAACTGTTGCAAAATTTTATCTTATTTAAGAAAATATTTTAATTTTAAAGATAAAAAATTCTTCATCCTGCAATGCTTTATATTCTATATTGTAATTATTCAGAATATTACTTACAATATATAAACCTAATCCATTACTATTTTCCTTATTTAAGTCAAATTTAACATCAAATATTTTATCCATATTAGAAATTTTATTGTTGCCGTATGAATTCTCTATATATAACCAATCATTAACTATCCCAATATTAATTACCCCATTTACATGAGTATATTTTACCGCATTACTAATCAAATTAGATAGAACAATCTTTAAGGCTGTTTTTCCTATATAAATATTCTCATCTAATATATAATTGTTGACAGTTATTTTCTTTTGATTTGCTAATATTTCATACTTTTTTAATATGTCTTCTAATGTATCATTTATTTTCAAATATTCTTCATCATTATTCAAATTTTCTATAGAATGAACTGATAATATTTGAGAAATATTTTTTGTTAAACTATCAACGATTTCAATACATTCATTAATATAAATATCTCTTTCTTTATATTTTCCAATATTGTATTTCATGTTTTCCAGTATTATTTTAAGACTAGCAAGAGGAGTTTTAAGTTCATGGGATGCACCTTTAAAAAAGTCATATTTTAACTTTTCTAATTTTAAAATTTCTTTATTTTTAAATTCCAAATCGTCAATTGTTCTTAATAAAGTAGAATATAAATCATTAATTTGTTGTTTTAATTCTCCAACTTCATCATTAGAGCTAACTTTTAAACGCGTTTTTTTATCAAGTTTCATCATTTTATCAGTAACAATTTTTATTTCTTGTATATTATTTTTTATTGATTTTGCATAAATTAAAGAAATAATAGCAGAAAATAAAATTGATATTAATAAAGAATATGGTAAAAATTTAAGGCTTAAATCTTTCGCATCTTTTTGCATATCAGCTGTAGAAACAAATTGTAGATTTGTTTTTTTACCATTATTAAGCTTTATTTCTCTTTCTTCAATTATCAAAGAATTACTATCACTTTCTAAATTGATATTTATATTATCTTTGATTTGTATTTCATTCTTATTATTTTTTTCTTTTATAAATGCTTTTATTTCACTACTCTTAGAATAAAACTCCAAAGTTTGTTCTATATATTTTTTTTCTTTTCCATTCATATTACCAGAAATTTCATTTGCTATATTATGAATCTTTTCTTTTCTCGTCTCCAAATATGTTTTAGGAAATATAAAAAAAACTAATGAATGAACTAATATAATTATTATTCCAAGAATAGAAAATATTTGTATGAGCATTTTTGGAAATATCTTTAATTTTTTCATTTTCTCTCCAATTTATATCCTACATTTCTTATAGTAGTTATACAGTCTAATTGTAATTTTTTTCTAAGTTCTTTTATATATACATCTATTACTCGATCATAAGGAATTTCTTCGCTATCTTTCCAAACATAATCAATAATTTGCATTCTTGTTAAGACTTGTCCACTATTATCCAATAAACATTTTAATACTTCTAGTTCTTTTGCATTTACATCTATTTCTTCACCATTTATTTTAGCCGTATAGCTATTAAAATTAACCGATAGATCCTTATATTCAAACTTCTCTAAATGTCCATAATTCTTCTTAATTAAAGAATCTATTCTAGCCTTTAAGACCGCCAATGAAAATGGCTTTTCTACATATCCGTCTACTAAATTAGTAAATGCATCAATTTTATATTCTTCATCACTAAATGCAGTCAAGATTAGAATTGGTAAATTGCTTTTCTTTCTAATTTCTTTCAACACTTCTAAACCATTTATAAAAGGTATCTGAATGTCTAAGATAACCAAATTTATATCGCTATTAAATTTTGACAAGGCTTCTCTTCCATCTTTAGCTTGAATAACAGTATATCCAAATTCTGAAAGATATTCACTTATTCCCTCTCTTATCATATCATTATCTTCAACAGTTAATATTTTCATATATACCTCCACTTAAGCCTATACACTTATATTATACAGCATATTACTTGATATTTAAAAGCCAAAAAATTTTTGGTGCTAAAAAGCACCAAAAATTTTAATTATTGTCTATTAATAATTCTTTTGGATTCCTTCTTAATGTATTGAATGAAGAAATAATCAATGATACAAGAAGTACTAAACTCATAAATATAACTACATAAATTATGAACTTAGGCAATACATTTATATCTAAACTTGATAATGTCTTGTTAAATCCTTCAGCTTCTGCCCCACCACCTAATTGGCTAGATGCAGATTGTCTAGCTATTTGCTTAGCTATATCACCAGTAACCTTATTCAATATATTATTCCCAAGCTTATCAGCTGTATATTGAGCTAAGAAATAAGAACCAACGAATGCTGGGATTGATATAAATACCATCTCAATTATGAATTGACCAAAAATTTCTAATTGAGATTTACCTAATGATAGTAATACTGCTATTTCTTTCTTTCTAGCATTCATCCATAAGAATAATAATAATGAAACTACAACTCCTGCAAATATTAATGAACCAGCAAATAATTTATTTGAGATAGAGTAGATACCTGATATAGATTGTTGTAATGCAGGGTAATTTGATGAACTTTTAATCAAATTATATTCTCTCCAATTTATATCTAATTTCCCAAGATCTTTTATTACACTATCAAGATCCTTATCACCTTTTACAGAGAATGTTGCATCTTGGTACACAGCTGTATCTTCTGTATTACCATAAACTTTAGCAGCTGTATGAACATCAGTGATTAATGTATTTTCGTATAGTTCTTGTGCTGCACTTACTCCACCGCTATTATGCCCATCGAATAGACCTTTAATTTCTACTTCTACTGTTTCATTTGCACCTTTCTCATTATCAGCATCAAATAAATTAGATTTTATTTTTAGCTTATCTCCAACTTTAAGATTATTTTTTTTAGCTAAATCTTTATGCATTAAGATTTTATTTTTATCTTCATTTACTAAATGCTTTCCTTCTACTAATTTATATGCTTCTGATACAAATTTTGTTTCTTTTGATGAGTCATTAACCCCAGTTAACATAACTGTTCTTTTAAAATTCTTCGCTCTTTCAGGTGATTGATTCGCAAGAGTCTCTTGAGTTTCAATAATATCATAATCAACTAAATCTGCAACACTGTTTATTCTTTTTACATAGGAGTCTATACTATCTGTTTGAGATATCTTTTTAATATCTTCACCTTTTACATTTCCCCCACCTCTAGGTGTTCCTGGATTTACTTGTCTATTTATTTCCATAGAAAAACTATTTGTTATATTAGCAAATGTTTCTTTTGAAGCTCTGTCCGTAGCATCTTTAATGGATAAACTAATGAGACTTAAAGTTGACATAGATAAAATGACTAATATAATAATTAATGATTTTAAGCTTTTTCTAGTTACATAAGCAAATGCATTTTTTATCATTATTCAACCTCCAAATTCATTTTATTTACTTCTTTCAACTTCTTACCACTTAGTTCTAAAATGATATCCGCAGAATCTGCTACTTCCTTACTATGTGTTACAACTATTACACATTTATTTCTATCTTTAGCTAATGTCTTTAATATATTAATTATTTCTCCAGCAGTAACACTGTCTAGATTACCAGTAGGCTCATCAGCTAGTATTATTGGAGCATCTGATACCAATGCTCTAGCAATAGCTACTCTTTGTTGCTGTCCACCAGATAATTTCATAACATTTCTTTTTATTTGTTTTTTATCTAAACCTAGTTCAAACAAGATACTTTCATCTGCCGATTTATTCACTAATCTAATATTTTCAATTGGTGATAAATAGTCTATTAGATTATAGTTTTGAAATACTAAAGATATATTATTTTTTCTATGATTACTATATCCTTTCTTTTCTATATCTTCATTCTTAAACAATATTTTTCCTGTTTTAGGTTTATCAAGTCCAGCAAGTAAGGAAAGAAGTGTAGATTTTCCTGTTCCTGACTTTCCTACTATCGCATAAAACTTCCCAAGTTCAAATTTTTGATTTACTTCTGACAAAACTCTTTCTTTAGAATTTGCATAACTATATGCTACATTCTTTATTTCTAATATATCCATTATTTTCTCCTAATATTTTCTCCTAACTTATTTTTGATAATATTTCTTTAGGCTTCTTGATTAATATTAATGAAGAAGCAAATACAACCGACAAGACAATAATACTTATTAATGTTAAATAACTTTGTCCAAGTGTTGCTATATTTAACATAAAACTACTATTATTTATTAAACTTCCACCTGAAATCATTGAGTCCTCTGAGTTAATGAATCCATCTACAATTACTTTTAGTAATAGATTTCCTAAAAATAAGGAAGATATTATACTTGGTATCGATATGAATATTAACTCGAATATAAATTGCATTATAATTTGTATCTTAGATGTTCCAATAGATAAAAATATACCTATTTCATAAATTCTTTCTCTTAACCATAGAATCAAGATTAATGAAAGAACAACCATCCCACCTAACATAATAGAATAAGTCATTATTTTTATTATATGTTTTATTCCACTCACTGACTCTAAAGACTCTTCAAACGCATTAGAATCTTTTTCAACAAAATACTTTGACTCATCAATTTTAAGCTTTTTCAATTTGTTTAAGGCTAAGTCTGTAGATTCTGCACTACCAGAATACATTAAAATTTTGTTTGCGATTTTATTATTTTCTGATTTATTTAATATTTCTTGGCTTGTCGAATAATCTACAAACACCATATTTTCACTAAAATCAGAAGATAATCCTGTATATGTTTCCTGTTTTTTACCAGAAAAGATCCCTATAATCTTAAATTTATGACTTTTTATTTTTCCACTTTTTTCAGTATCTAGTAATTCAAGATTAACTTCATCACCTAATTTTAGATTGTTTTGTTTAGCAAATTCTTCATGAACAATAATTGAATTCTTATCATTTTCTCCTATATTTTTACCTTCTTTAATTGTAAACACTCCACTACTAAATAAAATATTTCTTTTAGTATTATTTGTAGCTTCGAGTGAAACAACATTCTTAAATTCGTCAGATAAGTCTTCTCTATTTATTTTTTGTTTTCCGCTAACTACTTTACCATCTTTTAGTTTTGCTAATCCATCATATTGAATTATTTTTTCTTCAATTTCTTTTAATTTTTCAATATCTTTAAATTGATTAATATTAAAATGTTTGCCATCTTTTTTTGTTATTGATATTGAAGAATTAGAACTTTCATATAAAGTCTTTTCTATTTCATTGCTTGATTTCATTATTGTTAAACAAGAATACAGGCAAGAAAGAACTATAGTTAATATGATAAAAATTATTAAAGTTCTATTTCTCTTTCTTGTAATATATGCTATAGCATTTTTTATCACTTTCCTAACTACTCCTCTCTATTTTCTTACTCCATAACTAATTGCATCCACTGGACAAGCATTTTTACATCGTCCACATCTGATACACTCCAGATGATTGCAGTTCTTAACTGGATCTATGTTCATTTGGCAGACTTTTTTACATCTACCACAACTTATGCACTTTTTTTCGTCTAGTCTATACCTGAATACTGAAATAGGGTTAAAAATTGAGTAAATAGCTCCAAGTGGACATACATACTTACAGAAAGGTCTATATATAATTATAGAAAGTAACAAAGTAAGTATTAAAATTACTCCCTTCCAATAGTACAAAAAACCTATCGCACTTCTCATACTTTTATTTAACAAAACAAGTGGTAATCCTCCTTCCAGCATACCAACTGGACAAATAAGCTTACAAAAATATGGAGACCCTTGCCCTAAAATATCAACTAAAAATAGAGGAAGTATTATTACAAATACAAGTAATATTATGTATTTCAATTTTCTCAAATGTTTATCAAACTTAAATGTTTCAACTTTTTTAAAAAAGGGAATCTTGTGTAGCAAATCTTGAACCAATCCAAATGGACACAGCCAACCACATACAAATCTTCCTATAAGCGCACCTATCAAGAACATAAAGCCAACTATATAATAGCTAAACTTATAATTCGAGTTTCCAATCACTGCCTGTAGCGATCCTATAGGACAAGAACCTTTTGCCCCTGGGCATGAATAACAATTCATGCCCGGAACACAAACTTTCTTTAAATTCCCACCGTAGATTTTACCAGTCTTAAACCCTTCAAAGTAAGAATTAGTAATTAAAAACCAAACTGATTGAAATAGATGCCTAAAACGATCTCTTATTTTATATTTATCTTTTTTTGTACTACCATTTATAATTTTTTTAATTCTATCCAATTCCAATACACTCCATACAAATTCTTATCGCCTTATCCAAGACAACTTTAGTTTCTCCATTAGTATGACCATAGTAAATCATCGCCATACTAATAAAGACAATTACTAAAGATAAGGTACGGCTTTTTAAAAACTTCTTAACCATATACCATTCACCGCTTTACATTTACTTATTTTTTATTTTTGCTAATTCTTTTTCAATTACCTGCTTCCATTCCTTTGCACTCTTTGCCCCAGAATAAGTATCACCTACAATGTTTCCATTCTTATCAACAAAGAAAGTCTCTGGCATAGCCTGTATACCATTCAATCTACCATTAAAGTTTGTCTTGTCTGGCATTAAGAAAGGATATGAAGCCTTTGTTTTTTTCTGTATTAACTTTGACTTTTCAATTGCTTCCTTGTTTTCACCCTTATCATCAACAGTATCTGTAACAACTCCAACGATATTTACACCCTTGCTTTTCATTTCCTTCTGAACCTCAACCAAATCAGGAATTTCCTTTACACAAGCTGTACACCAAGTTGCAAATACATTTACCATAGTAAGATCATACTTCTCAAAATCTTTACTTGTAAAATCCTTGCCATTTATGTCCTTTGTTGATATTTTACGTAAATCTTTAACGGATTCTTTGTTAAATGCTTCTGTATTTTCTAAATCAGTTTTTTCTGATAGCACAAAACCATTTTTAGGACGCTCTTTTTTATCTATAGTTTGAATCTCAGTTTTTTTAAATTCATCCAGAAGATTACTTTCAGATCCGCTATTTGTGCTTAAATAGCAATCGTATTTTCCATCACTTGAAACTCCTATTTTAGTATGAGTATCGCATTTTGTAATTTTAGATATTTTTTCTTCTGATGTATTTTTTTCGAATATACCAATAGTTCCTATTCTTTCAAGCCCACTCTTCCATTTTTCATAGCCATCTCCCTTTTTATTAATAACTGCATTTTTTTGCTCTTCAGTCATTTTATTAAAAGTTAAAAAAGCATACTTTAGTTCCTTATCTATAGGACTTTGATCATCTAACATCGCTACCTTTTTATCATCCATATACTTTTTAAAATTATCTGATAGTTTAAATTTAAGACCTAAAAATTCATAAACATATTCTTTTTTTGTTTGTAAAGTATAATCTGATGGCTTAAATGTTTCATTTTTATCCTTCTCATTAGTTGACATACCTGCTTCTTCAGAACTTACAGATTGTCCTTCTTTAACTTTATTGCTTTCATTACTTTTTTTACACCCAACTGCACTTAAGCTCAAACATAAGGTAAGTGCTAGAAGTGTTCCTTTTGATATTGTTTTTTTCATAAATTTTTCCTCCTTTATTTTTACACAATACTAGTTTATAACTACTTTCAATAATATTCTACATACCTTTTATGAAACGTTTATGAAATATACTTTTTTATTTTTCCAAACTATGATATAAAATATAAATATTATGCTTAAAGTTGTTCTTACACGATTAGTATATGAGCAAGCACAGGTTAAGGTGTATATGTTCGCCCTTGTAAACAAGGGACTAGTCCCCTATCTCCGTTTCTTCGGGACAAACCGGAAAAGCTTGTTTAGTCACATTGACAGATCGAAAAAGTCGATATCTTAAAGAAAAAAGACAACATCAAGGATACTATATGTATCCAAGATGCTGTCGCATA
>NZ_JRNB01000008.1 GCF_000758885.1 Peptostreptococcus sp. MV1
GTCGCATAAATTTCGGATTTTATTCATCAACGCTAGTTGACAAAGAACCTATATTGGATGCCTTGTCTCCATTTTTATTATCGAAAATAATTTTTTTTATAAAATTGTAAAAAAGCTGGTTAAAGTCCTCAAAATAAGGTATAATAAGAATGAATATTAATAATAAGTAGATGTCGATACTTGCTTTAGCAAGTCCATCGAAATATAAGTATAAATAAGTTTGTAAAACTAGGAGGAGGAAAATATGAAACAAGAAAGATTAGAAACATTGCAGGAACAGGTAAGATTTCCACTAATAGGAACTAAGGCACCAGAGTTTAAAGCTGTTACAACAAAGGGGCCTTTACACTTCCCTAATGACTTTGAGGGCAAGTGGGTAATATTATTCTCACATCCAGCTGACTTTACGCCGGTTTGTACTACAGAGTTCATGACATTCGCCAGCATGCATGATGAATTCCTATCATACAATACAGAATTGGTAGGTTTGTCTATAGATTCAGTACATTCACACCTTAGTTGGTTAGAAGCTATAGAAAATTATACATGGAATGGAATAGAAAAGCCAAAGGTTAAGTTCCCTCTAATAGCAGATATAAGAATGGAAGTTGCCAAGGCTTATGGAATGTTACAGGGTGAATCAGATACACATGCAGTTAGGGCAGTATTCTTTGTTAATCCAGAGGGGATTATAAAGACTATACTATACTATCCAGCTTCATTAGGTAGAAATTTCGATGAAATCAAACGTGTCTTACTAGGACTACAGAAGGCCGAAAAGGATTCAGTTGCCCTACCTGCCAATTGGGAACCAGGTAAGGATGTAATCCTACCAGCACCTACTACTCGTGAAGAAATTCAGCAGAGAATAGAAGATGCTAAGGATACTAGCAAGTATGATATGGTAGACTGGTTCTTGACATTCAAAAAGGATGACGGAAGATAGGGTATAGTGGTATAATTGTTTGTCCAAGAAAGTTAAAATAAATAGCAAATAAAAATAATAAATACAATAAAAAAGGGACTTATAGACCTCTTGTAAATACAGGTTTATGGTCCCTTTTTGATATCTTTCTAATAAAATATAAAACAACTTAATATAATATAATAGAAAAAGTATGGTATACTGTATAGGAGAAGAAGAGGTGCCACAATTTAATGTGTCAAAAATACCGGAAAAGTAGGTGCTAATATGATTGAGTTTGAAGAATTTAGAATGGAAAATTATGATGACCTCTTGAGTATGATGATGTATTTTTATAGGTCGGATGCCGTAGACCATCCAATAGAGGAGTCTATAGTTGAGAAGCTTTTGGATGATATTATCTCGAAGGAGCATCCTATAAAAGGATATGAGGTTATATATGGGGGTGACCTAGTAGGATTTGGTATAGTTACGAGTTATTATGCCTCAGAAGTTGCTGGTATGACCATACAGCTGGAAGACTTATTTATCATTGATGAATATAGGTCTATGGGCATAGCCAAGGAATATATTAACAGGGTTAGGGAAGCCTTTCCACAGGCAGCTAGATTCAGGTTAGAGGTATGTTCCAGTAATGAAAGAGCCATAGACTTGTATAAGAAACTTGGATTTGAGGAGTTAGAGTATATGCAAATGGTAGATGATCAGGTATAGGTTGAGTTGTTGTAATCTATTTTATTATTAATTAAGTGGAGGAAATTATTATGCTGGATTATACTTATATGTTGAGTATAGCTATAATACTATTTTCAACAAAGGTATTTGGATTTTTGACGGAGAAAATTAAGTTACCTCAGGTAGTAGGTGCCTTGTTAGCAGGTGTTATAATAGGACCGTCTATGTTGGGTATAGTAAAGGATACAGCCTTCTTGGACCAGGTATCTCAGATAGGTGTGATTATATTGATGTTTATGGCAGGCTTGGATACGGATTTGGCAGAAATAAAAAAGAATAGTGTATCATATCTGACTATAGCTATATTCGGTGTGATAATTCCCCTAATAGGAGGAATCTTGGCCTACATTCTTTTCTTGAATTTTAAGATGGGGGCTCATGCAGATATCTTAAAGGCTGTTTTTGTGGGAGTTGTTTTGACAGCTACATCTGTAAGTATTACAGTTGAGGCCTTGAGAGAATTAGGCTATGCTAACAGCAGGGTTGGTAATGCAATCTTGGGAGCCGCTATAGTCGACGATATAATAGGTATTATAATTTTGACTTTTGTAACTAGCTTTAGGGATGCTAATATTAGTATGTCATATGTTTTATTGAAGATAGCTTTGTATTTTGTGGCTATGTTTGTTTTGGCAGTGATCACTACCTTCTTGGCTAGGTTCTTAGATTTTAAGACTGACCAGAGAAGGATATCTGTATATGTATTTGCTTTGGTAATGTTGGTTGCATATTTCTCAGAAAAGTATGTCGGTATAGCAGATATTACAGGGGCTTACCTAGTTGGTATGATATTTAGTAGGTTTAGTGTTAGAAATGAAATTGTAAAGAAGATGAATGTCATGTCATACTTGTTCTTTGCACCACTATTCTTTGCTAGTATAGGTCTAAAAACCAATTTGGGCAAGTTTAATAAGGATGTTTTATTGTTCTCGATTATACTATTGATCATAGCTATTCTAACTAAGATAATTGGTGCTGGCTTGGGTGCCTTGATTTGTAAGTATGATAAGTATGAAGCTTTGAATATAGGAATTGGTATGGTATCAAGAGGTGAGGTTGCCTTGATAGTTGCAGGGAAGGGTAACAAGCTTGGCTTGATTGAGCATACCATGTTTTCTCCGGTTATATTGATGGTCGTCGTGACTACAATAATTACTCCAGTTTTACTAAAACATACTTTAAAGTACTTGGGTAAGGGGCAGACGGGTACAAATGAAGCTCTTGCATCCGAATAAATATAAATAAATGATTTAAAGAGGGGATTTAAACCCCTCTTTTTTGATCGATTGATAGCTTGGATAGGCAGATTTTTTACAATAGCTAGAATAAATAATAAAAAGTCGTAGGCAAAATACCTACGACTTTTAGCGTCCTCGAGAGGATTCGAACCTCCGACCCCTCGCTTAGGAGGCGAGTGCTCTATCCAGCTGAGCTACGGGGACATATTATCAACTGTTACTATAATATATTAACATAAAATAGCGTAAATTTCCACTGGAAATTTAAAATATAAATACTAATTTTTAGAAAAGGATTGAAAAATGATTTTCACCTGAATTTAATAAACTATTTTTTGACTTATTTTTGCTAAATATATGGCAAATAAAAACAATACTTAAAATATTTTAAGGGATACAAGGGGTATACTTGATTATTTATTATCAGATAGGACAAATAAAAATACAGAGCTTGCAGCTCTGCATTTTTACGAAAAATATCAGGTTTAAATAATACTCTTATGTTCTAAATAAGTTGGTTTGAGTGTACAAGTCTGTTTGTTATTTATCTGTCCTTGTACCTATATTATAGCACTTATAAATAAAAGGTCAATAGCTTTTAATGCTTTTTTTTTAAGATAATTTTAGTGGCATTCTTCATATTTTACTTAATTAACCGGAATATAACTTTTGTTTTTAAAAATGTGATTTTATTAACTTTAACCATGATGGATTTTTTGAATATAAATAAATGTTCTTAAAATTTCTTTCTTTTGTAAGTGTAACTAGAATACTAGTCGACATTTGACAAGGAAAAATTTGCATTGAAGGGCAATAAAAAACAGGTAGATTAATCTACCTGCTTCATCATGCGTTTCAATATGTCTAGCTCTAGTTTTTTCATCTTTATATCTATGTTGGCGATTACCACTACCAGGTGGATCCTGTCTTCTATTTCGTCCCACTTGTAGGTAGAAGAGGCCTGAATAGTGTATTTTGGAAAGAATGCCAAAAATTCCCTTGTAAGGGATTGGGCCTTGGAAAATAATCTTTCTACAAGCTCATCATCCTCCCAGTCAAATTTTATATCGGCTTCAAGGTCTTGTGTAGCAATAGATAGCTTGAAGGCCATGACATCTTCCCTTTTTGTAGCCTTAGTCAAGTCCGTTTCGACTCTGAATAAGGATTTTTCTTCAATTTCCTTTTTTATATCATCACTGCTGATTAGGTCATTTCTAAAAAGTACGTACATAGTCCACTCCTGTTAAAATAAATAAAAAAGCACGCCTAGTAGGATTCGAACCCACAACTCACAGATCCGAAGTCTGCAGCTCTATCCAGTTGAGCTATAGGCGCACATTATACACTAATATTATATCATAAGTTCCTTGGTCAACGATATAGAAAATTTGAATGCATCTATTCCGGGTGGTATACTATTGTTAAACGACAAGTGATGAGTGGAAAATTTAAAGATGATTTGAAGGGCAAGTATTGAGTTAGAAGTGTATTTTTGGAGGAAATAGGATGAGAGAAAAAGTATTAGAGAGATTTTTGAAATATATATCAATAGACACCCAGTCGGACCCAGAGTCAAAAACTAGTCCGTCTACTGCCAAGCAGTTTGATTTGGCTAGAATCTTGCTTGCAGAACTAGAAGAAATGGGACTTGAGGATATTAGTCTGGATGAGAGGTGCTACGTAATGGCCAAGCTAGCAGCCAATGCTGATGGCATCCCTCCAATAGGCTTTATTTCCCATATGGATACTAGCCCAGATATGTCTGGTAGGTATGTCAGACCTAGGTTGATAGAAAACTACGACGGCGGTGATATAGTTCTAAATAAAGAAAAGGGTATAGTTACAGCCCTGGAGGATTATCCGGAAATAGGAGCCTTCAAGGGTCAAACCATAATAGTAACTGATGGAAATACCTTGCTAGGGGCGGACGACAAGGCTGGTATAGCTGAAATTATGACAGGTATAGACTACCTAGTAGAAAATCCCAGCATAAGGCACGGAGATATAATGGTGGCCTTTACTCCTGACGAAGAGATAGGTTGTGGGGCTGATTACTTTGATGTAGACAAGTTTGGGGCCAAGTATGCCTATACCTTTGATGGTGGCCAGTTGGGTGAGCTAGAGTATGAAAATTTCAATGCTGCATCTGCTGTGGTGACCATTCAAGGTAGGAATGTTCATCCTGGGTCTGCCAAGGGCAAGATGGTTAATTCGATTTATATATCAGCCAAGGTTATGGATGCATTTCCTCAGGATAAGAGACCTGAGACGACAGAAGGATATGAGGGCTTCTTCCACCTTAACGACATAAAGGGTACTACTGAAGAAACCGTCCTTAACTATATAATTAGAGACCACGATAGGGTCAAGTTTGAGGACATGAAGACCTTCTTTGAAGAAACTATAAGAGCCCTATCAAGTCAATATGATGGTAGGATTAGTTTGGTCATAGAGGATAGCTACTACAATATGAGGGAAGTGATAGAAAATCACATGGAAGTCGTGGATGTAGCTGTCAAGGCTATGGAAAATTTGGATATAAAGCCAAACATAATTCCTATAAGGGGTGGTACTGATGGCTCTAGATTGTCCTTTATGGGTTTGCCTTGCCCAAACCTTTTTGCTGGAGGAATCAACTTCCACGGTAGGAATGAGATGATTAGTGTGGAGGCTTTGGAGGCTGGTGCCAACCTACTGGTGGAGATTGCCAAGGAGTGGGCAAATAGGTAACTAATTAATGTTTGACACAGACCGATAAAGTGGGTATAATAGGTGCTAGAGTTTTCTTGTCACCTGCTTAAAAAACAAGATATAGAGTTTTCTTGTCACCTACTTAAAAAACAAGATATAGAGTTTTCTTGTCACCTACTTAAAAAACAAGGATGTGGTTAAATGAATCGTTATAATATAATCGACGATAAAAATCCAAGAGAGATTATTTTGCTGCGTTCTCATCCATGTAGATGGGGGCGCTGTTTTTTTTGTGATTATATCGCTGATAACTCAATTGATGAAGAAGAAATGATTAGTGTGAATAAGAAGGTCCTAGAAGATGTAAGGGGAGTATATGGTAGGTTAGAGGTGATTAATTCAGCCTCGGTATTTGAACTACCAATGGAAACTCTGGAAGACATCAGGAAAGTATGTGTGGCCAAGGGTATCAAGGAGATATTCTTTGAAGCCTACTACAACTACAGGACTAGGTTAGATGAAATTAGAGATTTTTTTGATGGGATAGAGGTATCCTTCAAATGTGGTATTGAAAGCTTTGATGATGATTTCAGAAATGGCTACTTGAACAAGAATATAAGCTTCAAGGATGCCAAAGAGGTGGCTTCATATTTTGACAATATCTGTCTCTTGGTAGGTATAAAGGGACAGACAAAAGAAATGATAGACAGGGACATGAAACTTCTACAGGAGAATTTTAAGAGAGGCTGTATCAACATCTATGTGGAAAATACTACTCCAGTTAAGAGGGACCAGGCAATAGTTGACTACTTTAGGGATAAATATTTCTATATGGATGATATGGAAAATATTGAGATTCTCTGGAATAATACAGATTTTGGTGTAGGAGGAGAGTAAAAATATGAACACAGCAACTTTAGTCAACAGAAAAGTATTGGTGAGGCAGGCCATGATAGCCGCTATATATGCAGTGCTTACATGGATAATTCCGTCCTTATCATATGGTCCAATTCAGTTTAGGATATCTGAGGTGATGACACTATTGGCATTTTTCAATCCAGAATACGTAGTTGGATTGACTGTCGGATGTGCAATTTCAAATTTGTTGTCATCCCTAGGTATGATAGATGTGGTGGTTGGTACCATGGCATCCTTCCTAGCCCTGACAGCAATGTCTAGGATAAAGAATATATGGATAGCATCATTGATGCCAGCGCTTTTTAGCCTATTGATAGGTCTGGAGATAGTATTTGTATCGCCTGAACCAGTATCATTTATAGTCGTAACTGCCCAGATAATGTTCTCTGAATTTGTTATAGTGGCTATATTGGGAGTACCTATATTCAAGAATTTGATGAAAAATAGTACTTTTAAGAATTTGATATCTTAATTGTATTCAGACTAATGATTTCCTAAGAGAGTTGAATATCTTGCCTGTGAGGGCCAGGTGTTTGACTCTTTTTTGTAAAAATTGAAGTGTACTTCAAATTATGGTATAATTATAATTAAATTTGAAGTACACTTCAAATTCATGAGAAAAATTTTGGAAAAAGAAGACAATTAAGAGGGAGGTAATTATTATGTCAACATAGACCCTATCTTCTATAGCGATAAACAGTTTATCCTTGCTGAAGGAAATAAAAGGGTCAAAAAAACACTGAAATCATTGACAAAAGGCGTATAGTGTGGTATTTTATTTTAGACGGCCATGTAGAGTCGTCACTTTGGGTTGTAAAAAAATATAATTTTTTGGAAGGTAATAGTTACTTGATTTTTTCAGGAAGCTATATCATCATATATAAAATCAAATTTGGAGGTGTAACAGATGAGAGTTAAAGTAACTTTAGCGTGTACAGAATGTGGTCAGAGAAACTACAACACAACTAAGAATAAGAAGAACAATCCTGACAGAATTGAATTACAGAAGTACTGTAAGTTCTGTAAGAAGCACACTACTCATAAGGAAACAAAGTAATTTAGCTAAGTAAAGGATGTGAGTAAATGGCAAAGGAAAATGTACAAGTATCAGAAAATAAGGTAGGGTTCGTAAAGGGCACAGGTCAGGAGCTTAAAAAAGTAACTTGGCCCACAAAGGGAGAACTTGCAAGTAAGACTGGTGTAGTACTTGGAGTTGTTATTGTGTCTACCCTATTTGTATGGCTAGTAGATTTGGGATTATCAAAGGCACTTAGTCTATTGATTAAGTAGTTGTTTGGTCTCGAACGTTGAAAGGAATATTTTGATGTCAGAAGAAAGAGATATGCAATGGTATGTCGTTCATACTTATTCCGGTCATGAAAACAAAGTAAAGACTACAATTGAAAACACTGTAAAGAACAGGGGAATGGAAAATATTATCGAACAGGTAATAGTTCCTACAGAAGATGTAGTAACAACTACAAAGACTGGCAAGGAAAAGATTAGTCAGAGAAAGGTATTTCCGAGTTACGTAATAGTAAAAATGGAGATGACTGATGAGTCTTGGTATATCGTCAGAAATACTAAGGGTGTTACTGGATTCGTAGGTCCTGGTTCAAAACCAGTTCCACTAACGGTTGATGAAGTAAGGGCTATGGGAATTGAACTTCCAGCATCAAAAATTGTCAGCGGTGAGATTGATCTAAACCCAGGCGATGCAGTAAAGGTAATTAGTGGTGCTTTTGTCGACAATGTCGGAGAAGTAGAAGATGTAAACATTGAGAAAAAAGAAGTAAAAGTCTATGTAAATGCATTTGGTAGGAAGGCTTTAGTAACACTAGGGCTTGAAAATATAGAAAAAATATAAGGAGGTGCAACACAATGGCTAAGAAAATAATAGGTCAGATTAAGCTACAGATACCTGCAGGAAAGGCTACTCCAGCTCCACCAGTTGGTCCAGCACTAGGACAGCACGGTGTGAACATAATGGCTTTCACAAAGGAATTTAATGCTAAGACAGCAGATCAGGCAGGCATGATTATACCAGTTGTAATCAGCGTATACCAGGATAGGTCTTTCAGTTTTATAACTAAGACTCCACCAGCTGCTGTACTAATCAAGAAGGCTATCAACCTACAGTCAGGTTCTGGAGAACCAAACAAGAAGAAGGTTGGTAAGATAACATCAGCTCAGGTTAGAGAAATCGCTGAGTTAAAGATGAAGGACTTAAATGCTGCTACAGTTGAATCAGCTATGAGAATGATCGCTGGTACAGCAAGAAGTATGGGTGTAGAAGTAGTTGACTAATCAAAAGTTGACGACACTGTAAAGACAATGTCTTTATTAGTGGGAGGTTAAAAACCGTATTACCACAAGGAGGATTATTAAAATGGCAAGAAAAGGTAAGAGATACGCTGAGGCGTTTGCAAAAGTAGACAGAAATGTTTACTATGATGCTTCACAGGCTCTAGGACTAGTAGTTGAAACTGCAAGAGCTAAGTTTGATGAAACAGTAGAAGCCCACATCAAGTTGGGTGTTGACTCTAGACATGCTGACCAGCAGGTTAGAGGTGCTATCGTGTTACCACACGGTACAGGTAAGACAAAGAAAGTATTAGTTTTCGCTAAGGGTGAAAAGGCTAAGGAAGCAGAAGCTGCAGGAGCTGATTTTGTAGGTGCTGAAGAACTAGTTCAGAAGATCCAGGGAGAAAACTGGTTTGACTTTGATATAGTTGTTGCTACTCCAGATATGATGGGTGTAGTAGGTAGACTAGGTAGAGTACTTGGTCCTAAGGGATTAATGCCAAACCCTAAGTCTGGTACAGTTACATTTGATGTAGCTAAGGCTATTGATGAAATCAAGGCTGGTAAGGTTGAATATAGACTAGACAAGACTAATATCATCCACGTTCCAGTTGGTAAGGCATCATTTGGTCAGGAAAAATTATTCGATAACTTCAAGGTTTTGATGGAAGCTATAATCAAGGCTAAGCCATCTGCTGCTAAGGGCCAGTACCTTAGAAGCGTAACAGTTGCTTCTTCAATGGGACCTGGTGTTAAGGTTAACCCAGTTAGAGTTACTGAATAATTAAAATACTGTTGACACAGGTTGACATATATGATATATTGTCAATGTTAAAGAAGAATAGATTTGCCGTAGACAGTGGGTGCGTCAGCTTAATTTCCCACCGAGGTTGCGATATACGTGATACTTGCGCCCTTGTTGTCTGCTGATGACAAGGGCTTTTATATTTATACGGTGAGTGCTAAACTTTATTTTTGTGAAGGAGGTGCACTAAGAATATGAGTAAGGCTATAGAAATGAAATCAGCTGTAGTTGCTGAAATAGCTGAAAAGCTAGAAAAGGCTGCTTCTGTTATCGTTGTAGATTACAAGGGATTAACAGTTGAACAGGTTACAGAATTGAGAAGTCAGATGAGAGAAGCTGGTGTTGATTACAAAGTATACAAGAATACTTTGGTAAGAAGAGCTGCTAGCCAGATCGAAGGAGATGTATTTGCTAACTTCAACGATGAACAGTTAGTAGGACCAAACGCAATAGCATTTGGTTACGAAGATCCAGTTGCTCCAGCTAGAGTACTTAAGGGATTCATGGACAAGAACCCTGACAAGATCACTCTTAAAATGGGTGTAGTTGAAGGTGAATTCTACGATGAAGCTAAGATAGTTGCTCTTGCTGCTATTCCATCAAGAGAAGAACTTATCGCAAAACTTCTTGGCAGCTTGAAGGCTCCAATGTCAAACTTTGTTTATCTATTGGATGCTCTTGCAAAGAAGCAGGACGAAGAAGCTACAGAAGCTTAAAAAAGCCACCTAGAGGGTGGGTTGAGGCTACCAGTTTGGTAGCATAGAACGGTGAGAAATCACAAAGGAAAATTTTAATTAAAAACAAATAATACACGGAGGTGCAATATAATGACAATAGAACAGATTTTAGAAGCTATAGAAAACATGAAAGTGTTAGAATTAAATGAATTAGTTAAGGCTGCAGAAGAAAAATTCGGTGTATCTGCTTCAGCTCCAGTTATGGTTGCTGGTGCTGCTGGTGGTGCTGCTGGTGGTGCAGAAGAAAAGACTGAATTTGACGTTATCTTAACTTCAGCAGGTTCTTCAAAGGTTGGAGTAATCAAGGAAGTTAGAGCTATAACTGGTCTTGGTCTAAAGGAAGCTAAGGAAGTAGTTGACAATGCTCCAAAGGCTGTTAAGGAAGGCGTATCTAAGGAAGAAGCTGAACAGATTAAGGAAAAATTGGAAGCTGCTGGTGCTTCAGCAGAAATTAAATAATAAAAGTAATTTAATTTGCTCATTAAAAGGGTTGTCTGTATCGTTAGGATCGGGCGGCTCTTTTTTAGTATATTTTTACTTGTAGAGGAGATGTATGTATGAAAAATTATAGATTTTTACTTAGTGGCTATACTAGGAGGACGAATAAGGGGATACATGTACTTGATATTAGAGTGGATAAATCTGGTGTTGAGGACCATAGTAGTTTGCTGTTAGAACTTGAGGACCCATCCTACCTAGCTATCAGCGGGGACAAGTTATTTGCTCTTAGCTCTAGAGATAGAGGGGGCGTATTAGCCTATGACTTTGATAGAGATGGACTAAATGCAAAGCTCATCAATGGAGTATACCAACTGGGCAAGGCACCATGTCACCTCTACTTTGACCAGCAAAGGGCTAGATTGTATGCTAGTAACTACCACTTGGGAAGGCTGGATATCTTTGGCTTAGACAAGGATGGATTGAGCCTTGTAGACAGTGTAGAGCTTGAAGGTAGTGGTCCAGTTAGTCCTAACCAAGATGGTCCAAGGTGTCATATGGCCCTAATGGCTCCAAATGGACAGCATATCATGGTGGTAAATCTTGGGGGCGATAGGGTGCAAACCTATGCTATTGATGGCGAGGGTGGGCTTAGACTACTTGCTAGTTACCATACGAAAGCAGGTATGGGTCCTAGGCACCTAGTTTTTTCTCCATATTCAAAGTACCTATATTTAGTTGGGGAATTAGATTCCACTGTAGAGGTTCTAAGCTATGATGAATGCAGTGGTAGGTTAGTACATATAAACATAGTTTCGAGCCTTCCTGAGGCTTATGAAGGCCTTGTAGGCAATAGTGGGGCTGCTATAAAGATTAGCAATATGAAAAATCAGAAGGGTAAGTATAATTTGTATGTATCTAATAGGGGGCATGACAGCCTTAGTGTGTATGAAATAGGTGACAATGGGGATTTGAGTCTTCTTCAAAATATAGCCAGTGGTGGAAAAAATCCTAGAGATTTCGCCCTGACTCCTGATGAAAAATACCTATTAGTCGGCCATCAAGACTCTGATGATATAGTTCTTTTTAAAAGGATGGATGATGGCAGCCTATCCCTAGTCAAGAAACTTGATTCAAGATTAGATGAAATTGTATGCATACTTCCTTTTGATTAGTTAATTTTTGTGCTTTATCTGCCAGTGTATCGATAATCAATTCTAGTAGAGGGGATAATTATGTGAATATGTGGATAATTCAGTTACTTTTTCCTTAAATTCTAGTTTTTTATCATTCGCTTATGGTATAATTAAGTATTAGAATGTAAGGCTTTTTATTGCCTTTATTTCACAAAAATTTGGAGTAATTATTAGGAATAAATTTATAAAATTGAGATAGGAAGATGCATATGAAAAAAAGTAAGCTTTTAGCACTTAGTGCAGTGATGATAGCCACTAGTGCCACTGCATATGGAGTTTATGCTGCGGATACTACAAGGTCTGGCAAGGCCAGTATTGAGTGGACCTTGGCATTTTTGAAAAAGCAGGAGTCCCAACGTCTAGATGATGTAGAAGGGGAAATCAACAAGGTTAACAAGGATACCTCAATCACTAAGTTTGATATGACTAAGGCCAAGTCGAGGTTTGAGGATGTGGTCTTTATTGGTGACTCTATAACAGAGTACCTAAAACAGGCCAATATACTTGATTCCGCCAGTGTCTTGGCTGTCAAGGGCGAACATGTAAACCAGGCAACCAGGCACATGAATGAAATAAAAAATCTAAAACCAAAGCAGATAGTTATACTATATGGGGCAAATGACCTAAATGCTCACACACCTGAAGTTTTTAAGGAGCATTATATCAATTTGGTAAAAGAGATCAAAAAGGCTGATCCAGGCGTAAAGATATATTTGCAGGCTCCTTTGACTGTTAATGAATCAGTTGCCAGAGCCAAGGATGACAGAATCAATAATGAAAATATAAAGTCCTTGATACAAAAAACTAAGATGGTAGCAAATGTGACAGGGGCTAGATTTTTATCATCAGACGGCTTGATAACATCTTTAGACTTATATGAACCAGATGGAATCCATCTAAAGTATGATTTCTACAAGAATTGGTTATTTTTCTTGAGTGAAAATATATAGGGGGTGGGTCGATTGAATAAGAAGGATAGAGATAGAAAGAATATTACTAGGGAAACCAAGCCAAGTCAGGGTGTCAACTATGAACAGACTGCTAGGCTGAGGATAATAAAGAGTGAAGATATAGAGGCCGACCTAAAGGGCAAGACCATTAAAAAGAAAATCAATAAGATAAATAGCATTAAACCGATGAAGACCAGTTCCATTTACAGGAAAAAATATATGGCCCTAATTTTGGTAGTTGTCCTAGTGTTTATATTAGCCTATCAATTTGTAAAGGTTAGAAATATAGATTTTGCAACGCTTGGATCCAATATTGAAAAGAGGGTCAATATGGATAACTTCATTAAGGGTAACGATTTGATCCTCAGAAAGTTGTATGGGATAAACAAGATAGAAGTAGAAAAATATACCTCATATGTTCCTAAGAACAATATGCTGGCCAATGAGATACTTATACTAAAGGCCAAGCCAGAATATACGGATGCCATACTTTCAAGTATACAAAAGAGGGTAGATGACCAATCAAAGAGCTTTAAAAACTATGCTCCAGACCAGTATAGGATTATGAGTTCTAGCCTTTTGGAGAAAAAGGGTGATTATATCTACTTCATATCATATGATAATGTTGATTTGATAAATAAAATAATTAAGGCAAATTACGAATAAGGGAGGGGATGGATTTGAGTTTTACTAGTTTAACATTTTTATTTTATTTCTTCCCTATAGCAATTATTTTATATTCCATAGTGCCGAAGAGGTTCAAAAATGGAGTCCTCTTGCTACTGAGTTTGTTCTTCTACAGTTGGGGAGATCCTAGATACCTGATATTAATTATGGTATCTATAGTAGTTACCTGGTTTGGGATTGGATTTATCCATTCTAGGCGACAAAAAAGAGAAGAGGCCAGATTTTATTTCGTTTGTCTATTGGTATTTAATTTAGCTATATTGGCATTTTTTAAGTATTATGGATTCTTGATAGACAACGTAAATATGATAGCTAGAACCAACCTGCAGATTGTGGATTTGGCCCTGCCTTTTGGTATATCCTTCTACACTTTCAAGATAATATCATATATGGCGGATGTGTATACAGGCAAGACTCCTCCACAGAAGCGTTTTGCAGATTTTGCCTTGTACGTATGCATATTTCCTCAGATAGGTGCTGGTCCTATTGTCCAGTACTCTGATATGCTCAAGGAGCTTTTGGTGAGAAGGCCTTCTTCAGACCTATTTGGTAGGGGTGTAGAGAAGTTTATATTGGGCTTGGGTAAGAAGGTATTAATAGCCAATAACTTGGCCTTGATATGGTCTAGTGTCAAGACTAGCCCTGACCTAAAGATGTCTGCTATGACGGCATGGTTGGGAATAATAGCCTTCACCCTACAGATATATTTTGACTTTAGTGGTTATTCAGATATGGCTATCGGTCTAGGTAATATGTTTGGTTTCAAGTGGGCGGAAAACTTTAACTACCCATACATTTCAAAGAGTGCCACAGAATTTTGGAGAAGGTGGCATATATCTCTAGGAAACTGGTTCAAGACATATATCTACTTCCCTCTAGGGGGTAGCAAGTGCTCAGCTAAAAAACAATTGAGAAATATATTTGTAGTATGGATGGTGACAGGCCTATGGCATGGAGCTAGTTGGAATTTCGTGGTATGGGGTCTATATTTCGGAATCATTATATATATAGAGAAGATAAAAT
This sequence comes from Peptostreptococcus sp. MV1, assembly GCF_000758885.1. GTDB lineage: Bacteria > Bacillota > Clostridia > Peptostreptococcales > Peptostreptococcaceae > Peptostreptococcus. The sequence continues at coordinate 14,648 of NZ_JRNB01000008.1, forward strand.
TGGGCAAGATATTGAGGAAGTTGAGTCCTAAAATCCAGGTAATATACTGTTTGTTGATAGTAGTCCTAGGTTGGGTAATGTTTGACCTTAAGGGTCTATCTCAAATTGCAAACTTCTATAGCAGACTATTGGTATTTGGAGCTAGTGGATTTGTGGATGGAAAGGCCCTATACATACTAAAGACTTCGTGGAAGTTGTTTGTATTGGCTATTATAGGTGCTAGTCCATTTGTATTAAGGTTAATAAACAACATCAAGAGTAGGTTTGGTAGAAGCGGATATACCTTCTTGTCAGTATGTTATGTATTGATAGTTCTTTTATCAGTGGCATCATTGGTGGCTGATAGCTATAGCCCATTCTTGTACTTTAAGTTTTAGGTGGAGGTGAAGTAAATGAAAAAGAAAATACGTTATGAAGAACCGCAGATGCCTGAAAGCCTAAGGAAATTGATGGATATAGAGCCAGAACAGCCCAGGAAAAAGAAAAAGAAAAAGAGACCAGACAGGCCTACTAAAAAGTCTCAAAAGAGTAGGTATAGTCAAGACAGGCCAACAAAAACCAGACAAAGTCAGGAAAAAGCTGGCAATAAGAATAGGAAAACTAGACCGAGTCAGGATAGGTCAGAGATACCTAAAAAACCTGCAGGTCAAGCTAAAAGGAATACAGCCAAAAATAAGGCTAGACCAAATTCCAAGGCTCAGACTCCTAAAAATCTAAGGTCAAGACTAGATAGTGAGAGGGTGTCCAAAAAGAAACAAAAGCCTATACAAGCCAAACAAAGGCCGGCTAAAAATACTAAAATTAAAAAAAGGAAATCTAAAAATTTTGGGAGTATACCTTCAGCTATACTGTATGGAGTAATACTATTTATAAACTTTTTAATATCAGGCGGCGACAAGGATAGGTACATAAAAGGCGATAAAAGAGAAATGTTGGACAAGAAGTTCTATAGGACTTTGCCGCTAGCCTTTGTAGGTCTAATGGCTATTGTAATGTTGGCTGTAATAATTCATAGAGATCAGCCGACATCCCTAGCAGAAAATAGAGAACTAGAGCAAAGACCAAAGTTTACTATATCGTCATTTGTAACAGGCAAGTATTCTAGTAAACAGGCTAGTTATATGTCAGACCAGTTCCCTAATAGGGCAGGTTTTATAAAGGCCAAGGCCAATTTAGATAGGGTCATGGGCAAAAAGGAAATAAATGGAGTCTACTTGTGCTCAGATGGATATTTGATGGAGGGATTTAAGGCAGAAAACCCAAATATAACTAAGGCCAAGGTAGATGCAATAAATAAATTTGCTAGCTCAAATAAGAGCCTCAAGGTGTCTATGATGCTTGTGCCTAATAAAGTGGATATATATAGTCATTTGATGCCTAAAAACGCTCCTGTGGATTCTCAGACGGATTATATAAAGGGTGTGGCATCTATGCTTAGTAACAAGATAAGGATGGTAGATGTGAAACAGGCCTTTAACAGGATGAAGAATAATGAGCAACTATACTATAAAACAGACCATCACTGGACGACAGATGGAGCCTTCCATGCTTATTCAGAGCTATGCAAGACTCTTAATATACAGCCATCTAATGAGCATAATTTCAATAGGTCTCAGGCGTCAGATTCATTTAGGGGTAGTCTATACTACAAGACAGGTGCAGAGATTGGTAAACCGGAAGATATATATCTTTATCTTCCTCAGGACAACGCTCCAGTTATAGCCAAGTACTATGACACTAAGAAGAAGGTGCCTAGTCTTTACGATTCATCTAAATTGTCAGGTAGGGACCAGTATGAAGTATTTACAGGTGGTAACCACACACAGATTAAGATTAGGACAAATGTGGAAACAGATAGAAAGTTGCTCTTGATAAAGGATTCATATGCAAATGCTATGATACCTTTCCTAGCTACTACATTTTCTGAAATCAACGTAGTGGATATGAGGTATTTTACAGGAAGCCTTAGTGATGTTATTCATAATAATGTCGTCACAGATGTTTTATTCTTGAATAATGTCAACACATTTAATTCCGACTCATCTATATTGAGCATAAATGAATAGTTGAGTTTTATATGAAACTTTGATTAAATTTAATAAAAAAGTTTTTGGCGAGTAAGTGAAAGGGAGGTCAGCATTCTGATGTAGATAAATGCTGACCTCCCTTTATTTTATGCTTTATTCACGATTTGTAAGGGAATTTGATAAATTCTAATCTCACCTATGTAGGTATCGTCGTATCTATACCTATGATCTATTGATTTAATCGGGCATATTAGAGAAAATATCCGCTATGCTATCCTTTACCTTGTCTCTCTCTCTTGAAGGCCTTCTAGGTGCCTTCTGTTGGCTCATATAGGGCATAGACTGTGGAGCTCCACCACTCATGATGTCCCTTAGAAACATTATTTCGTTTTTCATATATTTAAATTCTATCAACATCCTCTCAAGGGCCTGGCTCTTGGTTGAGATGTTGTTGTCGTCCATATAGTCCTGGATAAGATCATCTAGGTCAGGACTAATGTAAGATGTTAATCTGATTCTATTATTTTTCAAGTCTTATCCACCAACCTCTTATTTTTCAAGCTTTACGCCTACTTCATATAGACCCTTGGCAGTTGCCATCTGGCTGTCATCTACCATCTTGTACTCTGGGTTTAGGTCAAGATTTAAGGCAGTTCCTCCTGATACAAATATTTCCATTTCGCCCAGGTTGTTCCAAGTTTCTTCTATGATTTCGTTGGTATCATCGGAAGTTAATTTATAGGCTAAGTCCTTTAATTCTGGGTAATCATCAGCTGTGTCAATTTCTGGAAGACTCTTAGTAATACCAATGTCTACAAGTTTTTTCTGGACTATCTTTAGGGCGTTTTGGTTACCTGATTCTATAGTTGTGCTTAGCTTGTCGTTGAACTTGAAACCCTTGTCAAAGTAGCTAAGTTCAGTAGTTCTAAAGCCTATATTTACCATGCCAACAGGATTGTTTTCGTTGATTCTATTGCCCATGGCGTAGATTAGGGCAGCATCGGCCTCTCTAAATATATTTACATTCTCTATCTTTATAGTTTTAACACTGTTGTTTATCTTGTTCTTTACAACGATTGTAGAGTCCCTATATTCCTTCTGTACTTCCTTTAGGGTGCTCTTCTTGAAGATCTTGTAAGGGACACCTAGCATAAGGCTGACGTTGTCAGACACTGCAATTTCGCTAAGGGCAGCACTTACAAGGATTCTAACAACAGGAGAAACCTTGCTATCACCTGCATTTCTGATACATTTCATACTTTCCTTTTCTGATAGGTCGCCTACAAAATATTCGTTGCCGTCAAGTTCTATATAGATTGGATTTTCCTTGTAGTCCTCTAGGGATATATTTCTTCCGTCACCGTATACGCTCTTGAAGAGGCAAGAGTATTCCTTTTCATTGTATAGGGAATAACCCTTTACATATCCTCTACCAATGTCTAATCCTATTATCTGTGTGTCCATTATTGCTTCCTCCTTCTTTTTCTTTACATCACTAGCCTTTTTAAGGCCTTTATTTTTTTCTATACCTTTTTCTGCCTTTTTATGGGAATCTACCTCTGAGCTATCTATAGGCTTTTTACTGTCTATAAGGTCTTTTGGCTCAGTTTTAGTTTCGCTTGATATATGATCATTTGTTTCTGATTTTGTAGTCATAATTTTATTACTCCTTCGTCTTTCTTATTATAACATATTAGTTCCTATATAGCTACACTTTTATAATGATATATACAAATAGTTCCTTATAAGTAACTAAAAAAGTAATAATAAATGTATTTTTAGGAATATATAAGTAACTAAAAATATATATTTGTATAAATTAGTACCTATATAGGAACTAAAAGGTGTTCTATATGTTGTGGAGAAAAGTTTGTATTTAATATTGTTGATGTAAAAAAGGATGTGTTTCGTAAGCGGATCTAAAAAAATGGTATTCATCTATGGATACAAAATATCAATCCTCAGTGTCCAGTAAGAATATTAAAAAAAAGATAAGTTGCTTTTAAAAGGGCTTTATAGATAAAAGGTAGAAATATATACATAATAGAGACTTTATGTAAGCTTACAAGGGTATGAGAGGGTGATAGAGATGAACAATATAATGGACTATATAAACTGGAGAGGGGACATTGGTTTTGACCAGGATAGTATTAACGAAGTAGATAACCTCATATTATCGATGGTATCTTACTTGAACTTTGATATGTTGAGGGGAGGTCAGACCATAGAAGAGGCTAATAGGGCCTATATAGAAAAGAAAAAAAGAGGGACTAATAGGGAAGCAAGGGACTTTATACAAAAGATAGAAAAACTAACAGACGAGCTCGCCAAGACAAATAGGTATAGGTCAGTAATTATATCAGACTATATGTACAAGTACGATCACGATAAAGAGAGTCAGTTTTCTGCAATGACTTTTCACTTAGGTGACGTGATTTACGTAGCCTTCAGGGGGACAGATGAAAGTTTGATAGGATACAAGGAAGACTTTAATATGTGTTTTTCTGCACCTGTAATGGCCCAGAAGGATTCTGTAGTCTACTTAAAAAATATTATGGACAAGTACAGTGATGCCAAGGTCTATGTTGGCGGACACTCAAAGGGTGGCAATCTGGCTGTATACTCTGTTGTTGGACTTGACGAATCCTATAGGGATAGGGTAGTAGAGATATACAACAATGATGGTCCAGGATTCACAGAAGAGATATTGGAGACTTCAGCATATAAGGCTACAGTGAAAAAAGTCAAAAAGCTCCTTCCAAACGGTTCTGTTGTCGGTATTTTGATGGACGATAACGAAAAATATTCTATAGTTGAGGCTAAGGGAAATAACGGACTGGTCCAGCATGATGGTTTCAATTGGGAGGTCAAGGGGACACGTTTTGTAAGGACAAACAAATTTACTGACCAGTCTATACGGATCAATCAGACCTTAAAAATATGGTTGAAAAATCTAGATAGAGACGAAAGGAATAGGTTTATTGACGAGTTTTATATTCTAATAAAGAAGTCAACAGATGCTAACCGTTTAGATGATATAGCAGGCAAGGAGCTCCAGTCAGCCTTAGCTATAATAAAGAATATATCTAGCATGGACGATAATAGCAAGGAAGTGATGACTTCTGCAATAAAGAAACTAGTCAAGAGTAATTCAGAGGCTAGAAAGAAGGTGGGTGTTAGGAAACAAATCAAGAAAAAGCTCAAGAAGATCACAGCTAATAGAAAAATCTTGTAATAGACCCTATTTTATGGTAAGATATTCCTTAAAGGTGCAAGAGAGGTCGTACAGAGATGCGACTGCACTAAAAAATAGATTAAGTCTTTTAAGCTGGTCCAGAGAGACTGGTAAGGATATGGCCTGATGGGTCTAGAAATAGAAGATTGTAGTAGGCAGTCTTAGCTTATAGAGCGTATTTTATCCTTATACCCTTGTATCTCAACCGGGTATAGGGATTTTTTTGTATCTAAAAGCCTTAATCGGACAGGAGAAAATTTATGGTAAGTGGTAAGAGCAGGTTGATGGTGGCAATAGACACGGACAACTACGACAAGGCGGTAGAATTAATAGACAGGCTAGATGATAGCGTAGAAATATTTAAATTAGGATTGGAAAACTATATAGCATCTAGGGGTAGGACCCTAGACTACCTAAAGTCCAAGGGCAAGAAGGTATTTTTGGATTTGAAGTTCCACGATATACCAAACACAATGATGTCGGCAGTAAAGGCCTGTATCAAGGATGGTGTATGGCTGATGACGATTCATGTATCAGACTATGAGGGCATGAAAAAGTGTGCAGATATAGCTAGGGAAGAGGCTGCTAGGTTGGGAATAGAAAAGCCCCTAATAGTGGGAGTTACAGTACTGACATCTATGAGTGATGAGGACCTAGCCAGTGTAGGTTGTAACCTATCAACTAGGGATGCAGCTATAAAGAGGGCAAAATTGGCCAAGGAAGCAGGCCTAGATGGTGTCGTATGCTCAGCCCAGGAGGTAGCAGACATAGTGGCTGCCTGTGGTCAAGATTTTATGACAGTATGCCCAGGTATCAGACCAAAGTCTGCTGAAGTCGGTGATCAAAAGAGGGTTGTGACACCTAGCCAGGCTATAGAAAATGGAGCCAAGCTCCTAGTAGTAGGCAGACCTATAACTAGGGCAGAAGACCCAGCCAAGGCGGCAGATATGATTGTTGAAGAGATAGAAAGCGCATTAAGATAAATTTCACCCCATGTTTTCGACTTCCTCACAGTTGTCAAAAACGGGGTCACATCAAAAGGAGAGGAACAAATGAAGGGAAGATTAATTTTAGAAGACGGAACGATATTTGAAGGCAAGGCCTTTGGTTACATTGAAGATAGCGTTGGAGAGGTTGTATTCAATACATCTATGACAGGCTACCAGGAAATACTTACTGACCCATCATACTATGGCCAGATAGTTACTATTACATATCCATTGGTAGGAAACTACGGAATCAACCTAGAAGACAAGGAGTCAGACGGGGTCAAGGTGAGTGGTTTTATTGTTAGGGAAAAGAGCGATATGCCATCAAACTTCAGGTGTGAGATGGACCTAGATACATACTTGAAGCAGAGTAAGGTAATAGGTCTTGAAGGTATAGATACTAGGGCCCTTACAAAAATCTTGAGAAACAAGGGCACTATGAGGGGTGTAATAACTACTGAACATACTAAGCTAGCTGATGTAAAGTCTAGGATAGATGCCTTTGACAACAGCCAGGCAGTCAGGATTGTCGGCAGGAAGGTCAAGGAACATATAGCTGGCAAGGGCAAGAAGATAGCTATAATGGACTTTGGTGTCAAGGAAAATATAATCAGAAACTTTGCAAAGAGGGATTGTGACATTACAATATTCCCAGCAGAGGCGACTGCCCAGGAAGTTTTGGATATAAATCCAGACCTTATATTCCTTTCAAACGGACCTGGAGATCCAGCAGACCTAGAAGATATAGTTGAAAATGTTAGACAGATGGTTGGCAAAAAGCCTATGGTAGGTATATGTCTAGGCCACCAGATTCTAGCAATAGCCCTAGGTGGCAAGACAGGCAAGCTGAAGTTTGGTCACAGGGGTGGCAACCATCCAGTAAAGGACTTTGAAGCAGGAAAGATATTCATCACTTCCCAGAACCATGGCTATTATGTGACAGAGGTTCCAGCAGATGTGACAGTTACACAGGTTAACCTAAACGACAACACAGTAGAGGGTATGAGACATAATACACTTCCAATTTACAGTGTTCAGTACCATCCAGAAGCTTGTCCAGGACCATTTGACAGCGAGTACGTATTTGATAAATTCTTAGAGATAGCAGAGTAGGGAGGAGTTAAAGATGCCTAAAATAGAGAGTATAAAGAAAACATTAGTATTGGGTTCAGGTCCAATTATCATAGGACAGGCCGCAGAATTTGACTATTCTGGTACACAGGCTTGTCAGGCCCTAAAGGAAGAGGGTATAGAGGTAGTTCTAATCAATTCAAACCCAGCGACAATAATGACTGACCAGGAAATAGCAGACCATATATATATTGAGCCTTTGACTCTAGACTTTATAGAAAAGATAATAGAAAAGGAAAGACCAGACAGTTTGTTGGCAGGTATGGGTGGTCAGACAGGCCTAAACCTAGCAGTAGACCTGTATGAAGCAGGAATACTAGACAAGTATGGTGTCAAGATAATAGGTACGTCTGTTGAATCTATCAAGAAGGGTGAAGATAGGGACACATTTAGAGATGTGATGAACCAGATAGGTCAGCCAGTAATAGAGAGTGATATAGTTACAACTTTGGAAGATGGACTAGCCTATGTCAAGAAGATAGGTTATCCAGTAGTTGTCAGACCAGCCTATACCCTAGGTGGTACAGGTGGTGGTATAGCTGAGACAGAGGAAGAGCTAAGAGAAACCCTAACTCATGGTCTAGAGCTAAGCCCAGTGACTCAGTGCCTACTTGAGAAGTCTATCAAGGGTTGGAAGGAAATAGAGTACGAAGTGATGAGAGACTCTAACGGTAACTGCATCACAGTTTGTAACATGGAAAATATAGACCCAGTAGGTGTACATACAGGTGACTCAATAGTAGTGGCACCTAGCCAGACTCTATCTAACCTAGAATACCAGATGCTAAGAACAGCATCATTAGAGATTATAGATGCTATAGGTGTAGAGGGTGGTTGTAATGTCCAGTTGGCCCTAAACCCTAAGAGCCTAGAATATGCAATTATAGAAATAAACCCAAGAGTATCAAGGTCATCAGCCCTAGCATCTAAGGCGACAGGATATCCAATTGCCAAGGTTGCAGCCAAGATAGCCCTAGGATACACACTAGATGAAATAGAAAATGCAGTAACAAAGAAGACTAATGCCTGCTTTGAGCCTACACTAGACTATGTGGTAGTCAAGATACCTAAGTGGCCATTTGACAAGTTCAAGCACGCCAATAGAAAGCTAGGTACTAAGATGATGGCGACAGGAGAAATAATGAGTGTAGGCTCTAACTTCGAATCAGCCTTCCTAAAGGGAATTAGGTCACTAGAGACAGGCAAGTTCTCCCTAGTCCACAAGGCATCAGAGGGCAAGACTCTAGCCCAGTTAAAGGCCAGTATAGTAGTGCCAGATGATGAGAGAATATTCGACCTAGCTGAGATGATCAGAAGGGGCTACAAGCTAGAAATGATATCTACAATTACAGGTGTAGATGAATGGTTCCTAAACAAGTTCAAGTGGATAGTAGACCAGGAAGAAAAGCTTAAGGTCATGAAGATAGAAGACCTAAGTAAGGAATACCTTCTAGAGCTAAAGAAGAAGGGCTTCTCAGACAAGGGTATGGCAGACCTGATGAAGATAGACACAGAAGACCTAGTAGAGTTGAGAAAGCTATACAAGATTAGGCCTTCATACAAGATGGTAGATACTTGTGCTGGAGAGTTTGATGCAGTATCACCATACTACTACTCAACTTATGAAAAATATGATGAAGTAGAAATCAGCGACAAGAAGAAGGTTATAGTTCTAGGCTCAGGACCTATTAGAATAGGTCAGGGTATAGAATTTGACTATTGCTCAGTACACGCTGTTATGGCGCTTAGAAGGTTGGGAATTGAGACAATTATCATCAACAACAACCCAGAAACAGTAAGTACAGACTTCGATACATCTGACAAGCTATACTTTGAGCCATTGACAGAGGAAGATGTATACCACATTATAGAAAAGGAAAATCCAGAAGGCGTAATCCTACAGTTCGGTGGCCAGACAGCTATCAAGCTAGCTAAATTCCTTAGCGAAAAGGGTGTAAAAATCCTAGGAACAGACTTTAAGGATATAGATGCAGCAGAGGACAGGGAGAAGTTTGACGAACTACTAGAAAGATTGAATATAAACAGGCCTAAGGGTAAGGGTGTATGGTCAGTAGCAGAAGGTGTAGAAGTTGCAACTCAGCTAGGCTATCCAGTCCTAGTCAGACCATCATACGTCCTAGGAGGCCAGGGTATGGAGATAACTTACGATGAGGTGAGGTTGAATCAGTACCTAGAAGATGCCTTTGAGAGGGATGCTATAAATCCAGTCCTAATAGACAAGTACCTAACAGGTAGAGAAATAGAAGTAGACGCTATATGCGACGGTAAGGAAATCTTGATACCAGGTATTATGGAGCACTTGGAGAGGGCAGGAGTCCACTCAGGAGACTCTATAACTATGTATCCTAGTCAGGGTATATCAGACAAGATCAAGGACAAGATATACGAATATACAAAGATGATGGCCCTTAACCTAAATGTAATAGGTATGGTAAATATCCAGTTTATCGAGCACAAGGACGAACTTTATATCATAGAGGTAAACCCAAGAGCCAGCCGTACAGTACCATACATATCTAAGGTGAGCGGTGTGCCAATCGTAGACCTTGCAACTAAGTGTATGCTGGGACAAGAGCTAAAAGATCTAGGCTTTGGAACAGGAGTCTACAAGACACCTTCACACGTATGCGTAAAGGTACCGGTATTCTCTATGTCAAAGCTATCTAAGGTAGAGGTCAGCCTAGGTCCAGAAATGAAGTCTACAGGTGAAGTACTAGGTGTAGGCGGGACCCTAGAAGAAGCCCTATACAAGGGATTCTTGGCATCAGGCCAGAGGGTATCAGACGAAAAGAAGAAGGTCCTAGCCACTGTCAATAACAACGACAAGGAAGAATTTATAGAATTGGCCAAGGATATGCAGGATATAGGATACACCTTTGTAGCTACTCAGGGAACAGCCAAGGCCCTTAATGAGGCTGGAGTTAAGTGTGATGTAGTAAATAGGGTAGAAGAGCCTAGACCAAATATACTTGATGTAATCAGAAACAAGGAAGTTGATATGGTTATCAATACACCAACAAAGGGTAATGACTCTACTAGAGACGGTTTCAAGATGAGGAGAACTGCCATAGAGTTCCAGACAGAGATAATGACTTCTCTAGATACATTAAAGGCTATGGTAGCAGTAAATAGAAGGCATATAGATTCACAGGACAAGAAGGTTTATAGCCTAAGAGAAATCAATAAATAAGACTAGCAGAAGAAGGGGGTTGTATAATATTTAGCGTTGATGGTAACAAAAATGCTTTCAAAGTCGTAAGACTAA